>JAYELI010000043.1:54570-67753 GCA_034717435.1 Candidatus Omnitrophota bacterium | reverse complement strand
TGAGATTCTTCGGCCTTCGGCCTCAGAATGACCTTTTTAGCGTTATTATTTTTAATTTCGGTTAAGGTGTGCACTTTTAAAACTTAAATCGCTCTAAAACTGTGCACTTTTAATTCGTAGATAACAGGCAGTTATTTAGTGCTTGCCAGATGGCTTTGGATGTGGTAAAATATCCGAAAATTGAATAACCAGAATGGAGAGATAACAATGGAAGATTATGAGGGGATGTTTATTGTCAGGCCTGATTTAGATCAGGTACAGTCAGAGAACGCAGCTAAAAATATCGAAGAGGCAATTACCTCCAACAAGGGGACAATAAAGGAGAATTTAGCCTGGGGTAAACGACAGCTATCTTATAAGATAAGCAAGTACCGGGAAGGTTTGTATCGGTTAGTTCATTTTCAGATAGACCCTTCTAATGTTAAGAAAATAAGAAGGGTATATGGGTTAAACGAGAATATATTGAAGATGTTGATAATAAGGAGGAGCTAATGGCTAGTTTAAACAGGGTTTTTTTAATAGGACGGTTAACCAGGGACCCTGATCTGCGCTATCTTCCCAGTGGGACGGCGGTGGTCTCCTTTGGTTTAGCGACCAGCAGGGTTTATACTACCCAGGCTGGGGAAAAGAAAGAAGAGACATGTTTTGTCAGAATCATTAGCTGGGGTAAGCAGGCCGAAATTTGCAATCAATATTTAAGTAAAGGAAGATTAATATTTGTAGAAGGCCGTTTGCAATATCGGGCATGGGAGACGCCCGATGGTAAAAAACGCAGCAGCTTAGAAGTCAGGGCCAATAGAATCCAGTTTTTGGAACGAGCTAAAGGTCAGGAGGTTGCTGGTGAATCTTCGCAGGAAATAGTTGAACCTTCCTCTTTTGAGCAGGGTGAGCAGCCGATAGCTTTAGAACCCAAAGGAATCCAAAATTCAGGAAAGAAGTTCGAAGATGAAGTGCCTTTTTAAATGAGGACAGCCCGAAGTTTCGGGATTTGTCTGAATTTAACTCCACGCTGCGAAACAGCGGGAGGTCACCCAAGGAGATGCAATAATGGCAGTTATGAAAAGATCAGGCAGGAAATTCGACAAAACAAAAAGCGGAAGAAAAAGTAAATTTAAGACCCAGTTTTTCAAGAAAAAATTTTGTCGATTTTGTGTTGGTAAAGCACCCAGTATTGATTATAAGGACTTGAACATACTTCAGAAGTTTATTACCGAACGAGGCAAGATTACCCCGAGGAGAATATCTGGAAACTGCGCCCGGCATCAGCGACAGATAACTGTAGCGATCAAAAGGGCAAGACATATCGCCCTTCTGCCATACGTGGCTGAGTGATAAACAATACACAGATGTAATCTGTGTTCATCTGTGTATTGACGGACGAAGCGAGGAGATAAGGAAATATGGAAATTATACTGACAGAAGATGTAGGCAAATTAGGAAAATCAGGTGATGTTGTAAAAGTGAAAGATGGATATGCCAGGAACTTTCTCATTCCCAAAAAACTCGCTTTTCCGATTACGCCCCAAAACTTAAAAATTGCCCAGCATAAAAAAAAGTTGAAATTCGTTAAGAAAGAAAGTGAAAAACTAAAGGCGGTTGAGCTTGCGGAAAAACTGGCAGCTGTTTCTTGCACAATTCCGATGCCGGTTGGCGAAAATGATAAATTATTTGGAATAGTTACTGGAGCTCATATCTCGGAGGCTTTTGAAACAGAAGGAGTTTCCGTTGATAAGAAAAAGATTGAGATAGCCGCGCCGATTAAGAAATTAGGGGTCTTTACGGTTTTTATTAAACTTCATCCCGAGGTTACCCAGAAAGTCAAGATCTGGGTTGTTAAGGAATGAAAAAACGCACGACGCATAACGAAGAGGTATTTTACCGTGCAAAAGGTATCTGATTTAATTTTGGAGAAGGTCCCTCCTCAGAATTTAGAAGCCGAAATGAGCGTTTTGGGATCTATGTTAATAGAAGAAGAGGCTATCTCCAGGGTTGTCGAGTTATTGGATGAGCTCCATTTTTATAAAGGCAGCCACCAAAAGATATTTTCGGCCGTTATCAATTTATATGATTCCGGGAAAGCAGTTGATCTAATTACTCTGACTGAAAAATTAAAAAAAGATAATTCATTGGAAAAGATAGACGGGGCAGCCTATCTTGCTACATTGGTTAACAGCGTTCCTACTGCAGCCAATGTGGTTCATTATGCCAAGATAGTCAAAGAGAAAGCCTTGCTAAGAAGCTTAATCAATACCTGTACCCGCTTGGTAACTGAAGGCTATGGAAGCAACCAGGATGTAGATCAGCTTTTAGATAAAGCCGAACACGCTATTTTTGACATTACTCAGCGTAAAATCGAAGGCAGATTTATTCAGTTTAAGGATATTATTAAAGACAGCATTGAAACCATTGACAAGCTTTATCAGAAAAAAGAAAACGTGACCGGAGTGCCCAGCGGTTTTCACTCGCTTGATGTTAAGACTGCCGGTTTTCAGCCTTCTGACTTGATAATTGTTGCCGGCCGGCCTTCTATGGGCAAGAGTTCTCTTGCTTGCTGTATTATCGAACATGTCAGCGTAATAGAAAAACTTCCGATAGCTATTTTTAGTTTGGAAATGAGTAAAGAACAATTGGTCCAGCGAATGCTCTGCTCTCATGCCAGGATCGATGCTCATAAAGTACGTACCGGCTATTTATCTCAATCTGATTGGCCGAGGCTTACTGCTGCTGCAGGTAAGCTCAGCGAAGCCCCGGTATTTGTTGATGACACGCCGGGTATTTCAGCGTTAGAGCTTAGAGCAAAGGCCAGAAGGTTAAAAGCCCAGCATGATATAAAGCTGATAGTTCTTGATTATCTGCAGTTGATGCAGGGTCCTAAGAAATCTGAGAACAGACAGCAGGAGATTTCAGAAATTTCCAGATCTTTAAAAGCCCTGGCTAAAGAGCTGGATACTCCTCTGATTGCGGTTAGCCAGCTCTCCCGGGCAGTGGAGTCCAGGGCAGATCACCGGCCGCAATTATCCGATCTTAGAGAATCAGGTTCAATCGAACAAGATGCTGATTTAGTTTTACTTTTGCTAAGAGAAGAATACTATCAGGCAACAGAGGAAAATAAAGGCCTGTCTGAAGTAATAATCGCAAAACAGAGAAACGGGCCCGTAGGTTCGTTAAAACTTGCCTTTATTAAGGAATATACCCGGTTTGAAAATTTGGCAGTTAGAGAAGAATGAGAAAATTAAATATCTGTAGATTATTTTTTTTTACTTTTGTTTTTGCGTTTTTCCTTAGTGGTTTTTCATTGGCTCAAGAGGAGAAAATATCGATTATTGATGTTGAAATAAGAGGTAATAAGCTCATCAGTTCATCAATAATTATGGGTAAGATTAAGACAAAATCGAATGATGATTTTGACCAGGCAATATTAAATCAAGATATAAAAAGATTATATGCTACGGGTTATTTTACCGATGTAAAATTGGAATTAGTCGATCTTAAAGATGGGATAAAAGTTGTCTTTGTCGTTATTGAAAAGCCCCGGGTTGCCGAGATAATAATTAAAGGCAATAAGGCCATTAAGACAAACGAGTTAACAAAAGAAATGCAGACCGCTATTGGCAACGTTCTGGACGGCAAGCTATTAAAAGAAGATATTAATCAATTTAAACGATTATACAAAGATAAAGGATTTCAATTAGCGGATATCAGCTATAAGGTAGAGTTGGATGATCTAACCGGAGAAGCCGCTGTTCATATTTCAATAGATGAAGAAAAAAAAGTCAGGATTAAGAGAATAAATATTTATGGAAACCTTGTTTTTTCAGATAAGAGAATTTTGCAGTTGATGAAAACCCGGAGTGTTGGTATATTCAGGAGCGGTTTTTATAAAGAAGAGGTATTTAAAGAAGATGTAGAAAGGATAAAGGCTTTTTATCAACAGGCAGGATACGGCGACATAGGAATAATACCGGAAATTCACTACGATATTGACAAAAAAAGAATGTATCTAACATTAAATATTACCGAGGGCAAAAAATACCTGGCCGGTCAAATTGAGATAAGCGGAAATGAACTTTTTCCTGCTGAAGAAATAAGGGAGTGTCTTAAAATGTGCACCGGCGATACCTTTAGCCAGTATAGCTTGATCCAGGATATAGCAGTGATACAGGAGTTTTACTTTGCCCAGGGATATATATCTGCCGAGATTACGAGCCATACCACACTGGATGAAATCACCGGAGCGGTAAATATAAACTATAAAATAGTTGAGAACGAACTGGCCTATATAGATAAAGTAAAAATCCGGGGCAATACTAAGACCAAAGATATAGTTATCCGGCGAGAGCTGAAACTTATTCCGGGTGAGAAATTTGATGGAGAAAAACTCCAGAGAAGCAAAGAAAAGCTTTATAACTTAGGATATTTTGAGGAGGTAAGTTACGATGTAGAGCCGGGTTCAGCTCCCAATAAGAAGGATTTGGCGGTAATGGTTAAAGAAAGAAAGACCGGAGAGCTTAGTTTTGGAGGTGGATACAGCACTATTGATCAGTTTGTCGGGTTCGTACAAGTTTCTCAGAGAAACTTTGACCTGTTTAATTTTCCGGAATTTACTGGCGCCGGTCAGTATTTAAGCATAAGGGCAGAATTTGGAACTGAACGAAAAAGCTACAGCCTTTCGTTTACCGAACCTTGGCTTTTTAACCGGCCGATTTCCTTTGGATTCGACGTTTACAGCTGGACTCGTGATTGGGCAGATTATAACGAAGAAAGGCAGGGCGGTGATGTCCGGTTAGGAAGAAGCTTTGGGGAGTACGACCGAATTGACTTGATCTATAAGGCAGAAAATATAACAATATCCGATATTTCACCTACCCATACCGATATTGTAGATGAAGAAGGGACTAATTTGGTAAGCAGTACGGGTATCACGTTAACCAGAGATACACGGGATAATATTTATGTTCCAACCAGAGGGATGTTGATTGGCGGAACAGGCCAGTGCTTTGGAGGCGTATTTGGAGGAGATAGAGATTTTTATAAAATGACTGGAACTGCCAGCACGTACTTTTCCTACTTTAGAAAATTGGTGGTAGAATTGAAAGCGCGTGTAGGGGTGGCCCGGGAATATGGTAACACGCACAGCGTGCCGATTTATGAGCGTTTTTATGCCGGCGGCGCCAATACTGTTCGCGGATATGAAGAAAGAATGGTCGGGCCTCCGAATGACGGGAGCAATCCTATTGGCGGCAAGACAATGTTAATTTTTAATGCTGAATGCACATTTCCGATTATCGAAGTAATCAAAGGAGCGATATTTTACGATATAGGGAATGTCTGGAGAAATAGCTATCAGTTTAACTTAACTGAACTGAAAAGCGGTGTGGGCCTTGGGGTAAGGGTAAAGACTCCTATCGGACCGATAAAATTCGATTATGGATATGGCCTGAATTATGAAGATTGGGATCAGGATCAAAACGGCCGCCTTTATTTTAGCATAACCCGGGGATTTTAACAATTTAACAGTTTAGCAATTTAACCATAAAATAAAAAAAGGAGGACAAAGTGAAAAAGTTGGCAGTTGTTTTTTTAAGTTTGTCGATGTTGGTAACGCTGGTTGTTCCGATTGGTTTGGAGGCTGGAAATATTTCCAAGGTTGGCTATATTGACCTGGCTAAGATATTTGATCAATATAATAGAACCAAGAATTCTGATAGCAACCTGGAAAGAGAATGGAAAGATAAGCAGGGCGAGATAGAAAAAATGAAGGGTGCAATTACCAGTCTTAAAGATGAACTGGAGCTGCGTTCTGAATCAGCCAAAGAAGGAAAACAGGCAGAGATCGATAAAAAGATAAAAAAATTGCAGGATTTTAGCAAAGAAGCTAAAGACGAACTTACCAGCAAAAGAAGCGAGATGGTCAGAGAAATATTAAAAGATATAGATGATACGATAAACGAATATGGCAAGTCCAAGGGTTATGATTTAATATTAAACGAAAGAGTATTGCTTTATCGTAATAAGGTCTTAGATCTTACCGATAAGATTGTCAAGATATTGAATGATAAGTATAAAAAATAGTCGTAACGTATTTAATTAACAAAGTAAAATGGAAAAGACGCTAAAAGAAATAACCGAGATAATAGCCGGAAAGCTTGACGGCGATTCCGGGATAGTTATTAACGGTGTCTCCGGCATAAAAGAAGCTAATCAGGGAGAGATCACCTTTATTGCTAATTCCAGATACAGAAGTTTGGCTGAACAAACTCGGGCCTCAGCCATTATTTTGTCAAAAAATCTCCAGGTCAAAACAAATATACCCTTAATTCGAACCGAAAACCCGTCATTTGCCTTTGCCAAGGTTCTGGGTGTTTTTTCAGAAAGTAAAATCAGCCATCCTGCGGTTGGCATACACCCTTCAGCCGTTATTGGCAAAAACGTTAAACTGGGCAGTAATCTTGCTATTCAGGCACATACGATGATAGAAGATAATGTTGAGATAGGCGATGAAGTGATTATTTATGCTGGTGTGTATATTGGGAAAGGGTCACGAATCGGCAGCAACACCGTACTTTATCCGCATGTCTCAGTTCGCGAAGGGGTAACCATTGGAAATAGAGTAATTATCCATAACGGGACAGTCGTTGGTTCAGATGGATTTGGCTATATAGCTTTAGAGAATATTCAACATAAGATTCCTCAGGTTGGCAGAGTGATTATTGAAGATGATGTAGAGATCGGGGCTAATGTCACTATAGACAGGGCGAGATTTAACAAGACGATTATCGGGCGGGGAACAAAGATCGATAATTTAGTCCAGATAGCGCATAATGTTATTATCGGGGCTAATTCTACAATAGTTGCCCAGACGGGTATTTCAGGCAGCACCGTTATCGGTAAAAATGTTATTCTGGCGGGACAGGCTGGCGTGGTAGGCCACATTACCATCGGCGATAATTGCATAGTTGGCGCTCAGGCTGGCGTAAGCAAGTCTTTAATAAACGGCTCCCAGGTTGTGGGTAGTCCGGCCAGACCTTTTAGTTTAGCCAAAAGGATGAATGTCTGCATGAAAAGGCTGCCCGAGATTTTTAAAAGAGTTGCCGCTTTAGAGAAAAAAACAGAGGGAAAAGATGAAATTGCAAAAAACCATAACTAATGAAGTAAAGCTTTCCGGTGCAGGACTGCACAGCGGCAATAAAGTCAACATCAGATTTAAACCGGCAGAAATTAACACGGGAGTGAATTTTGTCAGAATTGATTTGCCCGGCAATCCTGTTATCGCTGCGCAATTATCTAACATTATTGATGTGACCAGGCGAAGACGAAGAACTTCGATTAGAGCCAATAACGCGGAAGTTCATACTATAGAACATGCTATATCTGGCCTCGCAGGGTTGGAGATAGATAATTTAATTATTGAAATAGACAATGATGAAATGCCCTGTTTTGACGGGAGCGCATCAAGGTTTGTCGAGACTCTAAAAAAAGCAGGTATAGTCGAGCAGGAAGCCCCCAAAGGATATTTAACTATTAAGGAACCCATTTGTATTCAAGAAGAAAAGACAGCTATGGTGATATTGCCCGATGAGCAATTTAAAGTTTCATATACTTTAAGTTATGACCACCCTCTTTTAAAAGCGCAATATGTCACTTTTGAATTAGATCCTTCTTTATTTGAAAAAGAAATTGCTCCCGCACGCACGTTTTGCCTGGAATGTGAGACTGATGAATTAACAAAGCAGGGTTTAGGCGGGGGAGCTGATTATAAAAATACTCTGGTGATTGGCAAAAAAGGCGTGATTGAAAACAAATTCAGGTTCAAAGATGAGTGTGCGCGCCATAAGGTTTTGGACATTATTGGTGATATTTATCTGTTGGGAAGGCCGTTAAAAGGGCATATCATAGCTATAAGAAGCGGGCACTCTATGAATCTTAGACTGCTTCGGCAGCTCAGGCATTATGAACAGAAAAAGATTGGGGCAGCTATAAAAGGAGAAGATTTATTGGCATCCGGGCAAACTCAGTTGGATATAAATGACATTAAAAAGATTTTACCGCACAGGTACCCTTTTCTTTTGGTGGATAGAATTTTGAAAGTTGAGGAAAGTAAGCGCATCGTGGGCCTCAAAAATGTTACTGCCGGAGAGCAATTTTTTACAGGGCATTTTCCTCAGCGGCCGATAATGCCCGGAGTTTTAGTCGTAGAAGCCCTGGCCCAGACAGCCGGGGTGCTAATGCTCTCCAGGAAAGAAAATATAGGGAAACTGGCCTATTTTGTAAGTATGAATAACGTAAAGTTTCGCAGAACCGTAGTTCCCGGGGATAGGTTGATATTGGAAGTGGACGTTATAAAAATCAAGTCGCGTACCGGCCAGGTGCGTACCCGTGCCTTAGTGGAAGGTAAGGTGGCTTGCGAGGCAGAATTGATGTTTTCGCTGGTAACCGCCGTTTAACACACAGACGTCGTTGCGAGGCTGGCGGAAGCCAGCCGAAGCAATCTCTCTTTTTGAGATTGCGCAGTCTGTTGCGAGCCCGTCTTTGAGAGTGCGAAGCCTCCCCGTAAGGGGATTGCTTCGGTGCCTTCGGCGCCTCGCAATGACGGGCGAAGCAATCACGCTTCGTTCCTTCCTCGCAATGACAGCTTCGTTATCATCTGTGCATAATAGGTAGAATAAACTATGAAGATAGATAAAACCGCTGTTATTCATCGGGAGGCTAAATTAGCTGATGATGTAGAAATTGGGCCTTTTACAACCATAGGGAAGAATGTAGCCATTAAGAGCGGAGCCAAGATTGGCTCGCGGGTTTCAATAGAGGGATGGACAGAAATTGGCAAAGGATGCCGTATATTTAATGGGGCTGTGATAGGGAGCATTTCCCAGGATTTGAAATATAAAGGAGAGAAAACCAAAGTGATTATCGGCGATAATAATATAATCAGGGAATATGTAACCATAAACCTTGGGAGCAGCGAAAAAAACCCTACGATTGTCGGTAATAATAATTTAATTATGGCCTATGCTCATTTAGCCCATGATTGCATAGTCGGCAGTGACGTAATCCTGGCTAATGTTGCTACATTGGCCGGACATGTAACCGTAGAAGACAGGGCAGTGATCGGAGGGTTGACAGCCGTGCATCAGTTTTGCAGAATCGGAACATTGTCTATTACCGGCGGATGTTCTAAGATAGTTCAGGATATTGTCCCCTATTCTATGGCTGATGGCCATCCGGCAAAGGTTTACGGCTTAAATGTGGTTGGTTTAAAAAGAGCAAAGATCCCTTCTTTCCGCCGCCTTGAGTTAAAAAAGGCTTTTAAATATCTATTTAAATCCGAGTTGCCCACTAACAATTCTCTAAAAAAAATAAAGAAAGAACTTCCCTCAAGCTCAGAAATTTCCTGTCTTATTAAATTTGTTAAACAATCAAAAAGGGGTATTAGCAAATAATGGGCAACATAGGCCTTATCGCCGGAAACGGTAAATTCCCGATTATGTTTGCCCGGCAGTGTCAGAAGCAGGGCAGAAGAATAATTGCTATCGCTATAAAGGAAGAAACATCTCCCGAGCTGGCTGGTTGTGTAGACAAAATATTCTGGATCCGGGCCGGTGAACTAAAAAGGTTATTCGATATACTGATTCAAGAAGAGGTAAAAGAAGCAGTGATGGCCGGTCAGATTAAAATAAGCCGTTTATTTAAAGGCGGGGCAACACCGGACAAAGAACTTAGCTATATGTTAAAAACTATTGGGACCAAACAGCCATATATCATATTTCGAGAAGTGTCCAACAAATTAAAAAAATTAGGGATTAAATTGCTGAAATCCACTACCTATCTCTCATACCTGCTTCCTAAAAGAGGAGTTATAACCCCCCTTAAGCCTAACGTATCTCAGCTGGCTGATATAAAATTTGGCAGAAAGACAGGCAAGAGGGTGGCTCATCTGAGGATAGGCCAGACAGTGGTAGTAAAAGATAAGGTAGCGCTGGCTATTGAAGGAATAGAAGGGACAGATGAAGCCATAAAAAGAGGGGGCCGGTTGGGCAGCCAGGAAGTGGTGGTGGTAAAAGTAAGCAGTCCCAAACAGGATATGAGGTTTGATGTCCCGGTAATCGGGCCCCAAACCATTCAGACCATGGATGTGGTGGGCGCGAAATGTCTCGCCATTGAGGCAAAAAGAACATTGTTGATAGATAGGCAGGAGGTTATAAAATTGGCAAATAAGTCAGGAATATGTATAGTAGCTTTTTAAGGGAGAACAAAAGTGGCGAAGAATAAAAAAGAAGTAATTAAATTGGTTAAAGACCTAAAGATTAAATTTATTCGTTTATGGTTTACAGATGTATTGGGTTTTTTAAAATGCCTTACCATTACCCGTTCGGAGTTTAAAAAGGCCTTGGAAGATGGAATGGGTTTTGATGGCTCGTCAATCGAAGGATTTGCCAGGATTCAGGAGTCGGATATGGTCGCCATGCCCGATCCCTCGACATTTCAGATTTTACCCTGGTATTCTAATCAGGAAAAGGTAGCGCGTATGTTCTGCGATATCCTGGATCCAAAAACCGGTAAGCCTTTTTCAGGTGATCCCCGGTATGTGCTTAAGAAAATTATGGCCAGGGTTAAAAAGAAAGGATACATCTATCACGTGGGTCCGGAATTGGAATTTTTTTATTTTCGTAATAACAAAGGCACTGAGATATTGGATGCTGCGGGATATTTTGATTTGACCCCTCTGGATATGCCGAGCAATCTGAAGAAACAGACCATTACAGCCTTGGAATCTATGGGTGTTCAGGTTGAATATACCCATCATGAAGTAGCCCCTTCTCAACATGAAATAGATTTAAGACACAAAGACGCATTAACCATGGCTGATAACGTTATGACCTACCGGGTTGTAGTTAAGGAAATTGCCCAGAGAAACGGGGCTTATGCTACCTTTATGCCCAAGCCTATTCAGACGGAAAATGGCAGTGGCATGCATATTCATCAGTCTTTGATGTCTGTAAAAACAGGTAAAAACGCTTTTTTTGATAAAAAGAATAAATACTATCTTTCTAAGACTGCCCGTTGTTTTATAGCCGGTCAGCTCAAACATGCCCGGGAGGTAACCTCGGTAACTAATCAATGGGTTAATTCTTATAAGAGGCTTATCCCCGGATTTGAGGCGCCGGTATATGTTAGCTGGGCGCAGATGAACAGGTCTGCTTTAATCAGGGTTCCTGTTTATAAACCGGGAAACGAAATGGCTACCCGGGCTGAAATACGTTCGCCTGACCCGGCCTGTAACCCTTATCTGGCCTTTGCTGCGCTTCTGGCAGCCGGGCTGGAAGGCATAGAGAAAGGTTACCAGCTTCCCTCTCCGGTTCCCCATAATTTGTATGAAATGTCTAAAGAAGAAAGGATTAAGCTGGGTGTGGGATCTTTGCCTGAGGATTTATTAGAGGCCATCAGGATAACCGAGAAAAGCGAATTCTTAAGACAGGCTTTGGGTGATAAGGTCTTTAGCTTCTTTATCCGCAACCGCAAAGAAGAGTGGGACAAATATAAATCCCAGGTGACAAAGTACGAATTAAAGCGCTACCTGCCGATACTTTGATTTTCTCCAGCCCCGTCCTTGCTGACCTTTTTCACCACTAAATTGGAATTTTAATGGCTGTTGCATCTTAGCGAAAAACTTGCCAGATCAGGTAAAATTCATTATAATATAGATAAGCTAAATTTTTAATATTTATGTAGATTTACGTTATAATATAGAAACAGAAAGGAAATGATGAGTGAAAAAATTCTAATAGTAGAAGATGATAGGCATATTTCCAAACTTGTTAAGTATAACCTGGAAAAGGCAGGTTTTAAATGCGATATTAGAATTACCGGTGAGTCAGCCTTGGAAGTTTTGAATAATGAACCCGTTAATTTGGTCATATTAGATATAATGCTTCCTAAAATGGATGGATTTGAGGTATGCAGACAAATAAAACAGGACAAAAAACTTTCTACTATTCCGATAATAATGTTAACCGCTAAAGGCGAAGAAGTAGATAGAGTTGTTGGGCTTGAATTGGGGGCTGATGATTATGTGATTAAACCATTCAGCCCAAGAGAATTGGTTTTAAGGGCAAAGGCAGTTTTAAAACGCGGTAAGATCGAAGAAATTACCAAAGATGTCTTGGCCGCAGATAAATTAAAAGTAGATATTCCGCGGCATAAAACAATTGTTAATAAAAAGGAAATAAAATTAACTCAAATGGAATTCAAACTTTTAGTTATCCTCATGCAAAAAACCGGTCGTGTCCAATCAAGAGAACAATTGCTAAATGATGTTTGGGATTTAGCCGCTGAGGTTACCACGCGCACCGTAGATACCCATATTAAACGCCTAAGACAAAAATTAGGCAAAATGGGCAGACTGATCGAAACCGTAAGAGGAATTGGTTATAAGTTTACTGAAGAGGATTGATGTGAAGGCTTCCGTTCATTATAAAATTACGCTTGTTTTTGGAATAATTATTGCTGTTGTTCTCACCGGGGTTTATTTTTACCTTAACAATAGTTTACAAGAGCATACCTATCAACGTATTAAAACTAACTTGTTAAAGCAAGTTTCTTTAACCAAGTTTTTGCTTGAGGAAAATCTTGCCGGAGATATCCGGCACCAGGAATTTGATGCAGTAGCTGACAGGATTGGAAAAGATTTGAATGTGCGGGTTACCATCATCAATCTTGATGGTACCGTTGTAGGAGATTCAAAGTTAGATAACAAACAACTTTTAGGAGTTGAAAAGCATCTCTATCGGCCGGAAGTACAGGCAGCGTTGGGGTCAGGGGTTGGAGAAAGCAGGCGTTTTAGTACTACCATAAAGAAGGAAATGCTTTATGTCGCTGCTGGTTATGGTAAAGAAAAAACGCAGGGTATAATACGGTTGTCAATACCACTTTTAGAAATTGAGGTAACATCAAACCGCCTGAAAAGAATGCTTGTAGCGTCATTTTTTGTTGCTTTTGTTTTGGCAATGATTATCAGTTTTTTAATGTCGTTATTTATCTCAAAACCGGTAAGAAAAATATCTCTGGCGGCTAAAGCAATCGCAAAAGGTGACTTTTCAAAAAGAATTACAATTGTTTCAAACGATGAGATAGGTGACTTGGCAGCTACGTTTAATTATATGTCAGAACAGATTAAATTACGGGT
>JAYELI010000043.1:0-54560 GCA_034717435.1 Candidatus Omnitrophota bacterium | reverse complement strand
GCAGATCGAGATTAAAAGCCGTACTTTTAAGTATGTTTGAAGGTGTTATGGTTGTTGATTTAAAAGGGGCAATTTTATTAATGAATCAAACCCTAAAAGATTTTTTACATATTAAGGAAGAATCAGATGGTAAAGAGCCTCTTGAGATAATACGGAATATTGAAATTCAGGAGCTTGTCGATACAGTTTTAAAACTGCAGGAAGGTGTTGAGTCTCGTGAAATAGCTGTTTTTGTTCCCGAGGAAAAAATCTTATTAGTGCATGCAACCCCTGTTATTCGAGAAGGAAGACCTGAGGGCGCAGTTTTAGTATTTCATGATATAACGAGTTTGAGGCGGCTGGAAAAGATCCGGCAGGACTTTGTCGCCAATGTCTCTCATGAATTAAGAACCCCTATATCGAGTATCAAAGGTTATGCTGAAACCTTATTAGAAGGTGCATTAGATGATAAAGAAAACGCCAGAGATTTCTTGAAGATAATTTATTCCGATTCTGACCGATTGGCAAAATTGATAGATGACCTTTTAGATTTATCAAAGATAGAATCAGGTAAGCTGAAGCTGATTTTAAAGTCAGCTGCTTTAGAGCCTGTTGTTAAGCGCATTGTTTCTGGATTGAAAGCCCAGGCAAAGGCTAAATCACTTGTGATTAACATAAATATTTCTAAAGACATATCGAATATTTTAGTCGATGAAGGTAGAATTGCGCAGGTTCTATTAAATCTCATAGATAATGCAATTAAATACACTAACGAGCAGGGAGAAATTACTATTTTGGTTAAAGATCAAGGTGAATTTATACAAGTGGATATTGCCGATACCGGTATTGGTATTCCCGAAAAAGACATTTCTCGACTTTTTGAAAGATTTTATCGCATAGACAAAGCTCGTTCCCGGGAGTTAGGCGGAACAGGACTCGGCCTTTCTATTGTTAAACATATCGTCTCTGCCCATCATGGCGAAGTTTCTGTCCAAAGCGTATTAGGCCAAGGCTCCACTTTTAGCTTTACCATTCCTAAGGCTTAAATAGCCTCATTTCTTTAAAACTCCTCTATTTCACAATTCACAAAGAATTCACTTGCCTGTAATTTTTTCTTCACAGGGATAATATATACTTTTGCCTGAAGAGAGGAAAAAGGAGAGATGAAAATTATTTTGTTGTTGATAGTTTTAGTCTGTTTTAGCTTGATGGGGTTTCTGTATTATCGCTTTTGCAAAAAGACATCAGAAGGGTTTTTAAATATATTGAAGAAAGGAAAAAAATAAAGGAATAAGATCCTTGACATCTCTGATGTCAAGGATCAATTCGACCAAGCAATTTAGGTTCACTTTGTTCCCTAAATTGCGGTCTCACTGAAAGGAGGTGAAAAAATAATATGCAGGGTGTAAAAACTATGTCAAGTTTAAATAAGGATTTTCTAGCCAGTTACCTGCGTTCTCAACTTACAGCTTTACAGAGCGTATTGGACAATATTGAGAATTCAGACAGGTTTGAAGATGGTTATGTGGAAGAATCCTTAAGGCGGATAGAAAAAGAGTTACACCGACTCAGGAAATCATGTGTCAGTAATTAAGAAATTAAAATAAGAAATAAGAAATAAGAAAGGAGATCAAGACATGATGCGTGGCAAGATTAAGTTAATAAGTTTATTGTTGCTGATGGTAATTTTTATATTACCGGCCGGGGCGCAGGCTGATGAGATACTTTTGGATTTACTGCGCGAGAAAGGGGTTATTACCTATGAAGAGGCAGAGGAAGCAAGAATAGACTCAGCAGAAGAAAAGGCAGACTTTCTTATCTCGCTTAAAGGCGCGGATCTTCGCCTGGGCGGCGAATTAGAGGTGGAGTTTAGAGATACTGAAAAAGATGACGGGATATCTGACCCTAATCCAAGGTTTCAGTTTGATAAGTTTGTGTTAAAGCCGGAGGTAACCTTTAGAGATTCAAAGATATCTTTAAAAGGAGAACTGGAATTCACAGCCGATAGCGCCTACTTTTCTAACGGAGGGGTTTATTTTAAGGGTTTGCCCTTATTGGATTCGCAATTTTTTGCCGGTTTAGATACCAGGTTTATCAACATCTCTCGTAAAACCGAAGTTTATCCTCTTATAGGAACTGCTATGTGGCGGTATCAAGAACTTCAAGTAAACTGGGAAGCAAAAAAAGCTCTCTTTTATTGGGGTGTTTGTCTGAGTGAGGGTTTAAGGCTTGGCACAAAACAGGTATCGGAAGATTCCAGTTATAAAATGTTACGGGATAATCGCAATGTAGCAGCGAAAACAGGCCATTTTGAAGCGGGTTTTAAATTAGGAATTAAGCCTGATATCGGAGATTTGGGCACTATCGATGTTTTGGGATTTGGTTTCTTTGGTGAGCTGGACACTGCTGATGTTGGTGTGCTTAAAAGTAAATTACCCGGCTATATATCTGATTCCGAGATAATGCGTCGATATGGCGGGAGGGCGGTTTATAAATATAAATTCGACAAATTAAAAGAGCTGACCCTGGTAGCGGAAGGTGCTCAATTTGAAGACGGGGATTTAGAAAGAACAGGTTGGTATGTCCAGGGCTCACATAAATGGAAGTTTAAAAGGACTTACTTTCCTTCTTTTGAGCCTCTAATAAGATATGGAGAGTTAAATCCTGATTGGCCAAAATCTTTTTCAAAGCCTTGCTCCTGGGATAGAGAAATGCTCACCCTTGCTCTGATTACAGAGCTTGCTAAAAATGTCAAACTAAAGACCGAGTATTATTTTAATAATGAAAAGACCGGTGGCAGAGATGTGAACAACAATGAGTTTTTAGCGCAGTTGGAGTTTAAATTCTGATCAAATTTCACCATAATTTTACAAAGTTGTCACAGAATTGTAACAATTGAATGATAAACTTTTTAAAGTTAAAAAAGGAGAATTCAGATGAAAAGGATTTTTTCGCAAGGATTACCAAGGTTATTACTAGGGTTGCTTGTTTTTGGGTTGACGGCCCAGGGTATCTATGCAGATAGTAACCGGCTTGTTATTCAGGGCTCAACCACGGTTTTACCTATTGCTCAGAAGGCCGCAGAGGTCTTTATGGGAAAGTATCGAGGATCAGATATTTCAATTCGGGGCGGCGGTTCAGGAACAGGTATCGCTGCTTTAATTGACGGGATATGTGATATTGCCGATTCTTCCCGTCCAATGAAAAAGAAAGAAATCTTGAAAGCCAAGGGAAAAGGAATAAATCCCAAACCCCATGTAGTTGCTATGGACGGGATTGCAGTAATTGTTCATCCTTCAAATCCTGTTAATGAACTTTCCCTTTCCCAGATTAAAGATATCTATACGGGTAGAATATCCAACTGGAGCGGGCTTGGAGGTAAAAATCAAAAAATAGTTATAATCTCACGGGATGTTGCCTCAGGGACATATGAGTGTTTCAGTAAGCTGGCCTTAAACAAAGAACGGGTGCGCCCTGATGCTTTACTTCAAGCCTCTAATATGGCAGTGGCCTCGACTGTTAAACGAACGGAGGGTGCTGTTGGTTATGTGGGGTTGGGATATTTAAGTTTAGAAGTTAAAGCCTTGGCTATTGATGGTGTTGTACCTTCAGTTGAAACTGTTCGCAATGGTAAATATCCGGTTTCCCGGCCATTATTTATGTACACAAATGGAAAACCGAAAGGGTTAATAAAAGATTTTATAGATTTTGTTTTGAGCAAAGAGGGGCAAGAGATAGCTAAAGATCAGGGTTTTGTTGCCTTGGATTAGAATATGAAAAGAGCGCAAAAAGAAAATTTAATCAGAAGATTTTTTTGCCTATTTTCCTTAGTTTCTATTTTTTTTCTTTTGGGAATTGTCATAGTTTTGTTCAAGGAAGGACTACCTATTTTTAGAGTAACATCTTTGGGAAAATTCCTCTTAGGCAAATTCTGGTATCCTACCTATGAGCCGCCTGATTTTGGGATTTTACCTTTGCTTTTGGGATCTCTTTGGGTTACCGCGGGAGCATTAATTATTGCTGTTCCCTTAGGAGTAGCTTCAGCTATTTATATTTCAGAAGTGGCTCATCTCAAAATAAAAGGGCTTATAAAGCCGGCAATAGAGCTTCTTGCAGGTGTTCCTTCCGTGGTTTATGGCTTCTTTGGAATGGTGGTTGTGGCGCCTTTAGTACAGAAATTTTTTGGTTTACCTGTAGGCCTGAATGCCTTTACTGCCTCCATCCTTTTAGGTATTATGGCTATTCCAACTATAACCAGTATTTCAGAGGATGCAATCTCTTCAGTCCCTAAGAGTTTCAAAGAGGCATCTTTTGCCTTAGGGGCAAACAGGTGGGAGACTACTGTTAAAGTAACTGTTCCCGCCGCGGCGGGTGGAATAAGCACCGCCGTTATCTTAGGTATGGGCAGGGCTATTGGCGAGACCATGACTGTGTTGATGGTTGCCGGGGGAGCAGCAGTTATACCTTGTTCTTTTTTTCAACCTGTGCGGACGATGACCGCTACTATCGCTGCTGAGATGGGAGAAACAGTAGTAGGGAGCAGTCACTATCACGCCCTGTTTGCTGTTGCCATAGTGCTTTTTCTGATAACCTTAACCTTTAATATTGTTGCCGATATTTTAACCCAGAAATTCAGGAAAAAATGGGCTTGAAGCTAAGAAAGATTAAAGAATTTATAGGTTTTGGAGCTTTAAGATTAGCTACAGTAATTATTCTTTCAGCGCTTTTTATTATTCTCTACTTTGTCGCTGCCAGAGGAATAGGAGTGATTAGCTGGCAGTTCTTGACTCAAATGCCTTGTGAAGGAATGACTGCCGGGGGAATCCTGCCGGCAATCTTGGGCACTTTTTATCTGATTATTTGCGCAATTTGCTTTGCTTTGCCTTTAGGCGTGGCCTCAGCAATATATTTAACCGAATACGCAAGGCAGGGAAGATTGATAAGAATGATTCGTATTGGGATAAATAATCTTGCCGGGGTCCCTTCAGTTGTATTTGGGCTTTTTGGATTAGCCGTGTTTGTTAAGTTCTTTGGTTTTGGCATATCGATTTTATCAGGTGGCCTTACGCTGGGAATGTTGATTTTACCCACAATCATTCGTGCTAGCGAAGAAGCATTGTTGGTTGTTCCACAATCTTTTCGCGAAGCTTCTTTGGCTTTAGGCGCAACTAAATGGCAAACTATCCGCAGGGTAGTGCTTCCTAACGCCATCTCAGGAATGTTAACCGGCTCAATATTAGGAGTGGGCAGAGCTGCCGGCGAGACCGCGCCGATACTTTTCACTGCTGCCACCTTTTATACTATGAGACTTCCTCGTTCAATTTTTAGTGAGGTACAGGCGCTTCCATATCACATCTACGCCCTAATGACTGAAGGCACACGTCCGGAGGCTCAGCTTCCTATTGCTTACGGTACAGCGTTAGTTTTGCTTTTTTTGGTCTTAAGTGTAGATTCAGTTGCTATCATTATACGTAATGGATTTAGAAGGAGAAAAAAGTGGTAATAGTCAAAAGCCAAACGTCAGAAATCAAAAATCAGAAGTCAGAAATCAGAAGTCAAAATGATGGAATAGGTAAGGATGTTAGAGTTTCCATTCGTAATTTAGACATTTGGTACGGGAATACACAGGCAGTAAAGAATGTAAGCCTTGATATTAAGAAAAATAAGGTTACTGCTGTCATTGGGCCGTCGGGTTGTGGTAAATCTACACTTATAAGGGCCATTAATCGAATGAATGACATTATCTCTGGGGCAAAGGTTGAAGGAGAAATCTTCTTAGATGGAAAAAATATTTATGGCGAAAACATAGATGTGGTTGCAGTGAGAAAAAAGATTGGGATGGTTTTTCAGAAATCCAATCCTTTTCCTAAGTCCATCCTTGAAAATGTTGCTTATGGGCTTAAAATCAATGGACTTATTAAAAGAAAAGACGAACTTACACAAAGGGTTGAGCAATCTTTGAAAGATGCTGCGCTTTGGGATGAGGTTAAAGATAGGTTGGGTGATTCAGCATTAGATTTATCAGGCGGCCAGCAGCAGCGTCTATGTATTGCCCGCGCCTTAGCAATTGAGCCGGAGGTAGTCCTTTTTGATGAACCCTGTTCTGCATTAGACCCAACCGCTACCGCAAAAATTGAAGAACTGATTCAAGAACTAAGGAAAAAGTATACCATTATCATTGTTACTCACAATATGCAGCAGGCGGCGCGGATTTCTGACTTCACAGCTTTTCTAATGCTCGGAGAACTGATAGAATATGATCTAACGAACAAAATTTTTACCGCTCCTTCTAAGAAAATTACCGAAGATTATATTACCGGAAGGTTTGGGTAAGACTGAAAGGAATAAAAATGGAGAGGCATTTTGATGAAGAATTAAAAAAATTAAACACGGATCTGTTAAAAATGGCCGCTTTAGCCGAAGAGGCAATTTATAAATCAATAGAAGCACTGAAGAACCGGGATGAAAAGCTGGCCCAGGCTGTTGTTGGCGATGACCGCAAGATTGACGAATTGGAACTTGTGGTTGAGGAAAAGGCTGTTGACTTATTAGCCCTGCACCAACCTATGGCAGTAGACCTTAGATTTATCACCACAGGAATGAAAATAAATGCGGAGTTGGAAAGGATTGCTGATCTGGCAGTAAACATATCCCAGAGAGTTTTGGAACTGGCGCATGAACCTTTACTTAAGCCGTTAATAGATATCCCTAAATTGACCGTAGTAGCCCGAAAAATGGTAAAAGATGCAATAGATGCTTTTGTAGATCGAAACCAAAATCTAGCCAGGCAGGTTATTCTTTCTGATCCAGAGGCTGATGGATTACGAAATCTGGTTTATGATGAGTTAATAAATGATTATATGGTCAAAGACGGCACAACTGCTCCCCGGGCGGTTCCCCTTCTTTTAATCGCCCGCCATTTGGAAAGAATCTGCGACCATGCTACAAATATTGCCGAAGATGTAATCTATATGGTCCAGGCTAAAGTAGTGAAGCACCATCCTGAAAAGATAAAAAATAACCACAGAGAATTATAGATAGGATTTATTCAGGGAGGATAGTATTATTTCGGCTGCGCGGCGGCTTGCGCCGGGGCCCCCGAGTTTTTCTCTTATTTTTATAAGCTCACCTTTTAACTGCTCTAAGGTTTTTCTGTCTTTTAAGAACTCAGCGGCTTTACGGGAGATATTTTTAGGACGGGCCTGATATTGAATGAACTCGGGCATTATTTTTTTTCCGGCCACGATATTTACCAGGCCGATATAGGGGATCCTGATCAATCTTCTTATCAAAAAATAGGTCAGGGGCGAGACTTTATAAATAATAATCATCGGGGTTAAGGAGATGGCCGCTTCAAGCGTAGCTGTTCCTGATGCTACCAGGACCAAGTCAGCTGCGTTCATCAAATTGTAGGTCTTTTCCGTTATTGTCCCAACAGATAACCGGGAACTTTTAAGCAAATAATTAAACAAATCTTCGGGTATCTGGGGAGGTTTAGAAATAATAAACTGGATATCTGGTATATCTTTTTTTAACATCCTGGCTGCTTCAAGCATAATCGTTAAATGCCGCTTGATTTCGTTTTCTCTCGAGCCGGCCAGTATTCCCACTATTGGCTTAGTCTTATCCAGGTTGAATATCCTGCAGGCTTGATCTTTTTCCAGGGGCGGCTTAATGGTATCTAAAAGCGGATGGCCGACAAATGCGGCGTTTATTCCATGTTGTTTATAGAATTCTTTTTCGAATTCGAATACCACCAGCATCTTATCGACTAATTCGGATATGGTTTTTACTCTGTTTTTACCCCAAGCCCATACCTGAGGGCTGATATAATAAAAAACAGGAATACGTCTCTTTTTTATTTGGCGGGCAATCTTGAGGTTGAAACCCGGATAATCTATCAGGATAACAGCATCCGGTTTGAGGTTATCTATTTTTTCTAAGGCAAGATTATAGATAGACTTGAATTTTTTCAGGTTTGTCAGAATTTCTATAAAGCCGATTACTGCTAAACCAACTATATCATAATAAAGTTTTACCCCGGCATCGGCCATTAGTTGACCGCCGATACCTAAGATTTCTGTCTTAGGGTCCAAGGCTTTTATAGACTTGGCTAGACAGGCTCCATGGAGGTCTCCGGAGGCTTCTCCGGCAATGATGATTATTTTTTTTGGTTTCTGAGCTGACATCTTAATTTTCTAACTATTTGCAGGGCTATTTTTAAGGCATCTCTTGCTTCCCGGTCGATATAGGGGCAGGATTTTCTATTTAATAGGTAGTTTATAAATTCTTTTATTTCCAGCCGAAGAGGCTCCTCCTTTTTTATATCAATACTGCTGCTTACCATCTTATTTTTAACCTTCCTGTGAATTTCGGCAGATTGATTCAAATAATCTAAGGAGATATAAGTATCCTCCTGGAATATCCTGATTTTTCTCATTGATTTTCCAATTAAGCGGGAGGCGGTAAGATTGGCAATGCAGGAGTTTTTAAAAGTAATCCGGGCGTTGGCTATATCTTCATGATGATGAGATAGCACATTTATACCGACAGTTTCTATTTTTTTTATTTCAGACTTGACCAGGGCTAAGACAATGTCAATATCGTGGATCATAAGATCAAGCACTACGCCAACATCAGTAACCCGGGGAGTAAAAGCTCCCAATCTGTGGACTTCTATGAATTTGGGCTGACGGGATAATTTTTTAAGCGCATGGACTACAGAATTAAATCTTTCCACGTGACCTACCAGGAGGCTTAATCTTTTTTGTTCGGATAGTTTAATCAATCGGTCGGCCTGACTAAGCGTTAGCGTCATTGGTTTTTCAATCAGGACATTTACTCCTGAGTTTAGGAAATCTCTGGCTATTTGGTAGTGAAGAGAGGTGGGGGTGGATATAGTTACTCCTTTGACCTTTCCCAGCAGGTCTTGGTAATGAATAAAAGGGGTAACATGAAGCTGTCGGGCTATACTCTCTGCCCGTTGTTTGTTTATGTCACATACACCTAACAGGTTTACATTATTTAGGTTAGAATATATTTGGGCATGCTTACTGCCCAGTTTCCCAACCCCAATGACCGCTACATTTAGCATATGTAAATACCTTAAAAAACACGAATTACTAAACACGAATTATGTAATGAGTTTAACAAAATCCTCGACAGAAGTCAATGAGTATGGTAAAATACGCAAATTAGCACACATAGATCTTAGACACCAGATTTTTACTTGTAGTAGGTTAATTTTTTGGGGTCTAAAAGTAATTTGTGTCCTTCCGTGTCTTTTCATCTGTGGATAAAAGGAAATCAAAAACGAGGTAATAATGCAGGAATATAGCAGGTTACTTAAGTTTATAAAGCCCTATAGGTGGATATTTGTGGTTGCGGTTGCCTGTATGGTTATTTCTACGGTTTTTTCCGGCCTTCAGTTAGGAATGATCATTCCGTTGGTAGATAATATATTCACCGGCAAAGGAATTCCCACGGGAAGTACCCGCTTGCCGGTTTTTATCAAAGACATTATTATAAAGATAAATTCTTTGGGCTCCCTTGAGTTATTGAAAATAATAGCACTGGTAATACCCTTAGTTATCTTGATTAAATGCTTAAGCGACTTTGGGAAAACCTATTTTATGAGTGATATCAGCCAAAGAGTAATCAGAGATATAAAAAATAAACTATATCGGAAATTCCAAAGCCTTTCTTTAGATTTTTATTCCCGCCAGCGCACCGGAGAGTTAACCTCCCGGATTACCAATGATGTAACCGCAATTCAGAATTCCATTAGCGAGAATCTGGCCGATCTGGTCTATCAATCCCTGCAGGTGGTCTTGTTTTTATTGATAGTCTTTTTTATCCACTGGCGGTTAGCTTCTATCTGCTTGGTTCTTCTTCCGTTGGTAATGTTTCCGGTAATAAAGATTATCAGGAAGTTGCGTAAAATAAGTAAAAATACCCAGGAAAAAATGGCTGATATCTCTTCTATGCTGGTTGAGACTATTTCCGGGATCAGGATTGTAAAGGCATTTTCTATGGAGAGTTACGAGATAAATAAATTCAATAAACTTAGCGACGGTCTCTATAAATTGATGATGAAATCGATCAGGCGAATGGCGGCTATTGCTCCAATAACAGAATTTATTGGCGCGGCAATGGCTATGTTTGTATTTTATTATGGGGCACGGCAGGTGATGGGAGGGGTATTTAGCTTCGGGGTTTTCAGCTTTTTTTTAGCGGCGCTTCTTTCATTGATGAAACCGATTAAGAAATTAAGCAGGGTTCAGGCTGTAATCCAGCAGACATTGGCTGCTGCTGCCAGGATATTTGAAATCCTGGATTTAAAGCCGACGATTACCGAGAAAACAGAGGCTGTAACCTTAAATCCGCTTCAAAGATGTATCTCTTTTAATGATATTCACTTTAGTTATGACAATAATAAAGTTGTATTGAGTAATATAAATTTAGATGTCAGCAAGGGCGAGATAGTCGCCATTGTGGGCCCAAGCGGGACAGGTAAGACAAGCCTGGTTAACCTTCTTCCTCGGTTTTATGACCCGAATAAAGGCAGGGTGGCGATAGATGACTGTGACATAAGGGATGTTACTCTTTCTTCGGTTAGAGAACAAATAGGGCTGGTGAGCCAGGAGACAATTCTGTTTAATGACACCGTCAGAGCGAATATTGCCTATGGAAGGATCGGCACTTCAGATGATAAGATTATCGAGGCATCCAGGATGGCTAATGCGCATTGCTTTATTCTGGAGTTAGAAAACGGTTATGACGCTATAATTGGCGAGCGAGGCACTAAACTATCCGGAGGTGAAAAACAAAGGTTGGCTATAGCGCGGGCGATACTAAAAAATCCTCCTATTTTAATCCTGGATGAGGCTACTTCCCAGTTAGATACAGAATCTGAAAAGCTGGTTCAAGAGGCCATTGATCGGTTGATGAAAGGCCGGACAGTTTTTGTTATTGCCCACCGGCTATCCACTGTCAAAAATGCTACCAGAATAATTGTTTTAGACAAAGGTGAGATTGTAGAGCAGGGCAGGCACGCTGAACTTATTTCTAAAGGTGGTCTATATAAGAAGCTGTACGAGATGCAGTTTGAGAGCACAGACGCAAATAAGTAAAGTAGACAGTAATACGGGTTGTGAGCTATGAGCTTTGGGCTGTGCGTTAAAAAGCCCACAGCTCACAACCCACAGCCCAAAGCTCATAGCTCGGAGGAGAATATGAAAAAGAAAGCAATATCATCCTCCAGACAAATAGAAGCGCTTTTGAGCATAAGCAAGGCCATTACTTCCGATCTTTATCTGGAAGATATTCTGCGTTTGATAGTAACGGTCGCAGCTCAGGTTTTGAAGTCAAAGATATGTTCTTTAATGTTAATTGACGAGAAAACAAATAATCTGGTAATCAGGACTACGCAAAGTGTTAGTGAAACATACAACAAAAAACCGCCCTTAAAAGTAGGAGAAGGAATTGCCGGAAAAGCTGCTAAAGAGAATAAATCCCAGGTGGTCTTTAATGTAAATAAGGAAAAGGAGTATAGGTATAAAAATATAGCTAAAAAAGAAGGATTATATTCACTTTTATGCGTTCCATTAGCTGTCAAGGGTAAAGTAATTGGGGTAATTAATAACTATACTTCATCCCCGCATAAATTTACCAAAACAGAGATAGATGTTCTAATCACAGTTGCTAATCAGGCAGCTATTGTAATTGAGAATGCCAGCTTACTGGTTCAATCCAAAGTTGTTAAAGAAGAGCTGGAAATGCGAAAACTAATCGAGCGGGCCAAGGGATTGTTAATGAAGGAAGAGAACCTTTCCGAACAAGAGGCATTTAGAAAAATTCAGAAAACCAGTATGAATTTACGCAAGTCTATGAGGGATATTGCCGAGGCAATTATTTTGAGTTCGGAAGTGAAAAAATAACACAGATGAGCACAGAAAGAGTAAATAGCAATACGGGCTGTGGATGAAGGAAATTATGCAAGTATATGATGTGATAGTTGTTGGGGCTGGTCATGCCGGTTGTGAAGCGGCTTTAGCTTCCTCTCGTATGGGATGCAAAACACTTCTTTTAACTATGAACCTGAAGACAATAGCCCTTATGTCCTGTAACCCGGCTATCGGGGGCATAGCCAAGGGACAACTGGTAAAAGAAATAGATGCCCTGGGGGGAGAAATGGCTAAGGCCATAGATGATACAGGAATTCAGTTCAGGGTGTTGAATATGAGTAGAGGTCCGGCTGTTCGTTCATCTCGTGCTCAGGCCAACAGAAAGGCCTTTGGCTTAAGGATGAGGTCCGCCTTAGAAAACGAGAAAAATTTGCACCTTAAGCAGGCTGTAGTAAATGGAATTTTAATAAAGAGCAGGAATGTGCACGGGGTGGTTACAAATAGAAAACAAAGATTTTTATCTGAGACAGTAATCATAGCTACCGGAACTTTTTTGAAAGGAATAATCCATATCGGCAAGAAAAAATTTTCAGCCGGAAGGATGGGAGAACCACCTTCCAAGTTGCTTTCAAAAAGCTTGATCAGGGCGGGGCTGAAATTGGGGAGGCTTAAGACATGCACTCCTCCCCGGATAGAAGGCAAGACTATAGATTATTCTCAGCTGGAAGTTCAGGCAGGAGACAATCCCCCCAGACCGTTTTCTTTTTCTACAAAGGAGATTAAAAGAAAACAAGTCCCTTGTTATATAACCTATACCAACGCCGAGACTCATAATTTTATAAAAAAATATCTTTCTCTTTCGCCAATGGTTAATCCGCATATCAAAGGAGCGCCTCCCCGGTATTGCCCTTCTATTGAAGATAAAATTGACCTTTTTCCCGATAAAGACAGGCACCAGATATTTTTAGAGCCTGAGGGGGAAAACACTACCGAAGTTTATTGTAACGGGTTGTTTACAGGCTTGCCTGAAGATGTACAGCTTAAAGTCCTGAGGTCTTTAGGAGGTCTTAAGAATGCAAAAATAACCAAGCCGGGATATGCTATTGAATATGATTATATAGACCCCAGACAGCTTAAATCTACCTTAGAGACAAAGGTAGTTAAGGGGCTTTATCACGCCGGCCAGATTAACGGTACATCCGGTTATGAAGAGGCGGCTGCTCAGGGGCTTATCGCCGGGATAAACGCGGCCCTTAAGGTTAAAAATAAAGAGCCCTTGACACTTGACCGCTCCCAGGCTTATATCGGGGTGTTAATTGATGACCTGGTGATTAAAGGAACCGATGAGCCATACAGGATGTTTACCTCGCGGGTAGAATATAGATTGTTACTCAGGGAGGATAATGCGGATTTAAGGCTTTCAGAGATAGGATTTAATCTGGGCCTTGTAGATAAAAATAGATATAAACAGGCCTGTTCTAAAAAGGAAACCATTAGAAGGGAATTGGAAAGGATAGATGATATTAAAATAAAACCTCTTTTCCCGGTAAACAAAAAAATAAAACAACTAGGAAGCAGCCCAATCCGCGAAGCTAAACGCTTTAGCGAACTTTTAAAAAGGCCGCAGATTTTATATAAAGATTTAATATCCTTTATAGAAGATTCTGACTCTAGCGGAAAAAATAACGGGATAGACAGTGCTGTGATATTTCAGGTGGAATTTGAGGTTAAGCATAAAGGCTATATCCAGAGGCAGAAGAAAGAAATAGAAAGCTTTAGAAAAATAGAGAGAATAAAGATACCGGATGCCGTAGATTTTAAGAATATCCCCGGCCTTTCATCCGAGGTAATAGAAAAATTGTCCGCGTTTAGGCCTTTCAACTTAGGTGAAGCATCCAGAATTTCCGGCATTACTCCGGCAGCCATTTCTATTCTAATGGTCTATTTAAAGAAAGCATGATCGGTCCTTCCGTTTTGAATATTTTAGATAAATTAAAGAAGCACAGTGTATTTGTCTTGCTTGAGACAGCAAAGATAAATAAAAACAATTTTTTTTCTTACCTGTTTGTCAAGCCCTGTGACATTGTTCAAAGCCACAGTTTAAATAATATCAAGACATGCTTTGAGCGTATTAATTTTTATCTGGATAAAGGATACTATGCGGCTGGGTTTTGTTCATATGAAATGGGTTACGGATTTGAACAGTTTTCTAAAAGAAAAATAAACTACGCATTTCCTCTTATTTGGATGGGCATTTTTAAAAAACCAGTGGTTTTTGATCACAGAAAAAATGCTTTTGTCGATAATAAAGGATTTTTCCTTAGCAATGTAAAAGAAACAAAAGCCAGCTACCATATAAAAAACCTGCGTTTAAATGTCAAAAAAGACTCTTATCTTAATTCCATTAAAAAAATTAAAGAATTAATCAGGGCAGGGGATACTTACCAGGTCAATTATACCATGAAGTATAAGTTTGATTTTACAGGCTCGGCTTATAAGCTTTATTATGATTTGAGAAATAATCAAACTGTTTTTTACTCTGCCTTTATAAAGACAAAAGATTTTAAAGTTCTTTCTTTTTCGCCGGAGTTGTTCTTTAAGAAAAAAGGCCGGAAAATGGAAGTAAGGCCGATGAAGGGGACCATAAATAGGGGCAGTAATTTAAGAGAGGATAAAAAAAATAGCTCTGTTTTAAAATACGACAAGAAAAACAGGGCGGAAAATATAATGATAGTGGACTTACTGCGAAATGACCTGGGGAGGGTATCCGAGACGGGAAGCGTAAGCGTGCCTGACAAATTTTCTATTGAGAAGTATGAAACCCTCTTTCAGATGACTTCTACCATAAAAAGTACGTTAAAAGAAAAAATGTCTCTTTATAGTATATTTTCCGGCATTTTTCCGTCCGGCTCTGTGACC
The DNA here is from genome assembly GCA_034717435.1 of Candidatus Omnitrophota bacterium. Classification (NCBI taxonomy): domain Bacteria; kingdom Pseudomonadati; phylum Candidatus Omnitrophota; species Candidatus Omnitrophota bacterium. Next base: position 39,756 of record JAYELI010000043.1, on the reverse strand, counting down.
GGCGCGCCCAAGATACGGACAATGCGGATTATAAAGGATATTGAAAAAAAAGATAGAAAGGTTTATACCGGCTCAATCGGTTTTATCAATCCCAACAGGGATGCGGTCTTTAATGTAGCCATTCGCAGCATCCTTTTAGAGAATAAAAAAGGAGAGATGGGGGTTGGCAGTGGTATTGTCTACAGCTCAAACGCGCCTGCCGAATATGAGGAATGTAAACTTAAAGCCAATTTTTTAACCGGAATAAAAAAAGAATTTCAGTTGATCGAGACAATGCTCTGGTCAAAAAAGACAGGATTTTTTCTCCCCAAGTATCATCTGGAAAGATTAAAAAAATCTGCCTTGTATTTCGGCTTCAAATATAATGGAAAGCTTATAAAAGATCTTCTGGAAAGAAAAAGAAAGTTTTTTGATATTCGTTACCGCTATCGAGTTCGACTGCTGTTGTCTAAAAACGGAGATATTTTTATTTCGTATAGAAAAATAAAAAGAAAGATAAATAGCAAAATTAATTTAATAACTATTTCCAATCAACGCACTGTTTCAAACGATGTTTTTCTGCGGCACAAAACAACCAATAGAAAACTCTATGACCGGGAATACAAAAAATATAAGAAATTAGGATATTTTGATGTAATCTTTCAAAATGAAAGAGACGAAATTACCGAAGGAGCGGTTTCTAACGTGTTTATTAAATCTAACGGAATTTATTATACCCCTCCGCTTAAAAGCGGACTGTTAAATGGGGTATATCGAAGATATTTCTTTGCGCGAAATTCAGGGTTGATTTGCGAAAAGGTCTTAGCTATGAATGACTTGGAAACAGCAGATGGAATTTTTCTGGCTAATTCCGTAAGAGGAATGATGCGGGTAACGTTGGATGAATAGGAAATAAATAAAATCTTGACAATAGATTATTATTCTGGTAAAGTTATGCGAAGGTATAAAGTGGTATTATTATGCGATTGTGATTGACAAAGACGTCGAACAAAGGCGTCTTTTTTTAATGAGTCCCGGAGTTTCGGGATAAATTAATCTCCGCACTAATTTTCAAGCAAAATGAAAAAAGCAGGATTCGACAATCAAAAATATTTGGCTGAGCAATCCAACGCTATTCTGGAAAGGGTAAAAAAGTTTGGCCATAAGCTTTATCTGGAATTTGGAGGAAAACTTTGCTTTGATTATCATGCGGCGCGGGTCCTGCCGGGATATGATCCACGGGTAAAAATGAGGCTTCTTAAGATGCTGGGGGATAAGGTAGAGGTAATGTTTTGTGTGTATGCAAAAGACATAGAATCGGGAAGACTGCGCGGCGATTTTGGTATGACCTATGATATCGCCACTCTCTATATGATAGATGATTTAAAAGACTGGGGCCTTGATATAATAAGTGTAGTTTTGACACGCTTTAGAGGAGAACCTCAGGTTGTCCGTTTTAAACAACGATTGGAACATAAGGGGGTAAAGGTTTATACTCACGGTGAAATATCTGGTTATCCGGTGGATGTAAATAGAATTGTAAGTGAAGAAGGCTACGGCAGGAATCAATATATCAAGACCAAAAAACCGATAGTTATAGTAACCGCCCCTGGTCCTGGAAGCGGGAAAATGGCTACTTGTTTATCTCAGATGTATCATGATCATAAAAAAGGGATTAATTCAGGCTTTGCTAAGTTCGAGACATTTCCAATCTGGAACCTTCCATTAAAGCATCCGGTTAATGTAGCTTATGAGTCGGCTACCTGCGATTTAAGAGATTTTAATTTGGTGGATCCGTTTCACTTAGAGACTTATAAAAAAGAGGCTATTAACTACAACAGAGATGTTGAGGCATTTCCCATATTGAAAAAGATTTTAGAAAGGATTGTGGGAAAGGGGAGAAAAATGCTGATGTACAATTCTCCTACTGATATGGGTGTAAATAGAATTGGGTTTGGCATAGTGGATGATAAGGTTATAAACAGGGCGGCTAAGCAGGAGATTATAGCCAGATATTTTCGTTATCATCGGGAGTTTATGGCAGGATTGCAAAACAAGGATACCGTAGAACGCACTAAGGGATTAATGGAAGAATTGGGTTTAAAACAAGAAGATAGGCCTGCTGTAGTTCCTGCCAGGAAGGCGGCTCAAAAGGCCGAGAAAAAAGGTAAAGGACATAAGGGCATATTCTGCGGCGCGGCTATAGAGCTGAAAAACGGCAAGATTATTACCGGTAAAAATTCTCCCCTCCTGCATGCTGCCTCGGCTGCTATCTTGAATGTCATAAAGACGTTAGCAAGGATACCCGACAAAATAGACCTTTTACCCAAAATGATTATTGATAATATCAGGATACTCAAAAAAGATACCCTAAAGATGAAATCGGAAAGCTTAGATGTGGAAGAGATATTAGTAGCCCTTTCGATAAGTGCTACTGCTAATCCGGCAGCAGAAACAGGGATGAAGAAACTGCAGGAGTTGAATGGCTGCCAGATGCACATGACTCATATTCCGAGTGAAGGTGATGAGGGAGGCTTGAGAAAGCTCGGAATAAATATGACTACAGACGCAATTCCCACAGCCCCGGGATATTTTTTAAGGGAGGTATAATTAACGCTATGAGAACGATTAAAATTATCCCCTGTTTGGATATAAAAGACGGACGAGTGGTTAAAGGGATAAAATTTGTCAATTTAAAAAATGCCCGTGATCCGGTTGAGGCGGCTGTCTGTTATTCAAAAGAAGGCGCCGATGAACTGGTCTTTTTAGATATCGCTGCCTCGGTTGAGGGAAGGCCGACCAGGTTGGAGTGGGTGAAAAAAGTTGCAGAAGTCGTAACCATTCCATTTACCGTGGGAGGCGGGATCAGGAGTTTAGAAGATATGCAGGCCTTGTTTAACATGGGTGTGAACAAGGTTTCAATAAATACCGCTGCTGTTAAGAATCCGGATTTAATAAAAGAAGCCTCAGAAAGATTTGGCAAAGAAAAACTTGTAGTAGCAATAGACGGGAGGAAAAACCCCCAAGGCAGCAGTTCGCCGCATTTAGAGGTCTTGATATCCGGCGGGGCAGAAGGGACTAGAATGGATGTCGTTGAATGGGCAAAAAGGGCCGAAGCCCTGGGCGCGGGCGAAATTTTATTAACCAGCAAAGATGCTGATGGAACCAAAGAAGGTTATGACCTGGAAATGACCAAGGCGGTTGCTGAGGCAGTTTCTATTGGAGTAGTTGCATCCGGGGGAGCTGGAAAGTTAGAACACCTTTATAATGCTGTCAGGGAAGCAAAAGCATCGGCGGTCCTCTGCGCTTCAGTGTTTCACTTTGGCGAGATTTCAGTTAAACAGGCAAAGGAGTATTTGAAAGACAAAGGCATTGCTGTTTATGGGTAAATTTCTTTTTTAGAAAGCTCCGAAAAAATATTTTTAACGCAGATATACGCAAATCTAACGTAAATAAACGCAGATTTATTCATAATAATCTGCGACCATCTGCGTGCAATCTGCGAGAATCTGCGTTTAAGATAGTTTTTCGATATTTAGGGGAGGGATGGAATGAGATTTGAGACAAAGCGGTTTATCAAAGAAAAGTTAAAAGAGATAAAACAAGAGATTGGAGAGAATGGTGTCCTGGTAGCTACATCAGGCGGGGTAGACAGCATGGTTTGCGCATTGCTGGCTCATAAGGCATTGGGTAAGAAAGCGATTATCCTTTTTATTGATGATGGCCTGATGAGGATAAGTGATGAAAAAAGGGTGAGGAGTGAACTTAAACCGTTCGGCATAAATGTGAAAATATTGAATGCGGAAAAAGATTTTTTTAAGGCCTTAAAGGAAAAGGATGATCCCGAAGAAAAGAGAAAGGCTTTTCGTCAGGTTTTTTATAAGACGCTGGGTAAGACAGTTAAGCAGAATAAGGTAAAATCACTAATTCAAGGGACGATCGCCGCTGATATTATTGAAACCAAGGGAAAAATTAAGACCCAGCACAATATCTTAAAACAGATAGGGATTGATCCCCAAAAGCAATTTGGTTTTAAGGTTGTTGAGCCGCTGCGGGAAATTTTTAAATACCAGGTGAGAAAGGTGGCAAAGGAATTGGGGTTTTCATCTTTAGTTTATAGCCAGATGCCTTTTCCCGGACCGGGATTAGCCACCAGAATAATAGGAGAAGTGACACTTTCCAAGATTAAGATTTTAAGAACGGCCACAGAGATAGTGGAAGAGGAAATAGAGGAGTTAAGGCCGTTTCAGGCATTGGCTGTTTTATTGAACGATAAAGCCACGGGTATAAGAAAGGGGAAAAGATTTTTTGGCAATATTATTGTAATAAGGTCGGTAGAAAGTAAGGATGCGATGACCGCATCCGTTACTAAAGTTCCGTGGCGGATTTTAGAAAGAATCAGGGACAGGATTATAGAAGATATCCCGCAGGTGGTAAAGGTTTTGTTTGATATAACCCCAAAACCGCCAAGTACGATTGAATTTATTTAAGGAGAAAATAACATTATGCAAAAAAAAAGATTGAATCCATTTAAGATCGCTCAGAGCCAGCTGGATGAAGCAGCTAAAAAATTAAGTTTGGCTCCCGCTATACATCGGCTTTTAAGAAAGCCGATGAGGGAGTACCATGTGACTATCCCGGTAAAAATGGATAATGGCAAGATTAAACGATTTAAGGGCTTCAGAATTCAATATAATGATGCCCGGGGGCCGTGTAAAGGCGGGATAAGGTATCATCCTGAAGAAACCGTTGATACGGTAAGGGCGTTATCTGCCTGGATGACCTGGAAAACAGCCCTGGTAGATATTCCCTTTGGAGGAGGAAAGGGCGGAATAATTTGTAACTCCAAGAAGCTGTCTGTTAAAGAGCTGGAGAGACTTAGCAGGGGTTATATAAAAAAAATATTTAAATATATCGGCCCGGAAAAAGATATTCCTGCCCCCGATGTTTATACAACACCTCAGATAATGGCCTGGATGATGGATGAATACAGTAAATTAAAGGGCAGTTACTCTCCGGGTGTGATTACCGGCAAACCCATAGAAATAGGAGGTTCTTTAGGCAGGGGCGATGCTACTGCCAGGGGCGGGGTATATACAGTAAGAGAGGCAGCCGGACATTTAAAGATCAATACTAAAAAAACAACAGCAGCGGTCCAGGGATATGGAAATGCCGGTTCATATGCCTCTATCTTAAGCCAGGAAATTCTTGGCTGTAAAATTATTGCTGTATCTGATACAAAAGGCGGGAGTTATGATCCTAATGGCTTTGATCCTCAGGCAGTGCTGGAACACAAGAAAAAGACAGGTTCGGTTATTAATTTTCCGGGGACAAAATTTATCTCAAATGAGGATCTGTTAGAGCTTGATGTTGATATATTATGGCCGGCGGCCTTAGAAAATGTCATTACTAAAGAAAATGCCCCCCGGATAAAAGCAAAGATTATAGCAGAGGCTGCCAATGGCCCGACAACGCCGGAGGCTGATAAGATTCTCTATAAAAATAAGGTATTTGTAATTCCTGATTTTCTCTGCAATGCCGGAGGCGTTACTGTTTCTTATTTTGAATGGGTCCAGAACATTACCAATCTTTACTGGGAGATCGAAGAGGTTCACCAAAGACTTAATAGGAAAATGACTAAGGCCTTTCACGATGCTTTAGATATGTCCGTTAAACATAAAATCAATATGAGGGTAGCCGCTTATATGGTGGCTGTGGCAAGAGTGGCCCGGGCTGTAGAGCTCAGAGGATGGGGTGGTAAGAATGCCGGATAACTGCGGAGTGTTTGGCGTCTATTCAAAAAGAGATTGCGTAAACGATATATATCTGGGGATTGATTTCCTGCAACATCGGGGCCAGCAGTATTGCGGAATAGCAACTGCCGCAGATAATGAAATTAGTCTTATAACCCATTTGGGCAGGGTAGGAGAAAGATTTACCGAGCTTGAACTCCGGTCGTTAAGCGGAAATTTTGGCATTGGCCATGTAAGCTTAAAAGACCGCCAGCCCGTAAAATTAGAGACCAAATTAGGAAGTTTTGCTGCTTGTTTTAGCGGTAATATCATAAATGCCGACCAGCTCTTTTTAGATTTAAAGAAAAAAGGACATTCATTTTCTACAGACAGCCATATTGAACTTCTCTCTAAGATGATTGGAGAGGGAGAGGATTTAGTTCAGGGTATTGTCTCAATGGCCCAAAGGATTAAGGGGGCCTTCTCTCTTTTAATTTTGAATCATCGAGGAATCTACGCTGCCCGGGGTCCTTATGGATTTAGGCCGTTGATTTTAGGAAGTGGAAATGAAAAATTTGTAGTGGCCAGTGAATCCCGGGCTGTCGAGAGTTTGGATATGGAGATAGAACGAGATGTAAAACCGGGAGAGATAATTTTAATAAATAAGCATGGATTTAATATAGTGGGGAAGATTCCTGTAAAAAGGACTGCTCATTGTGCCTTTGAATGGGCTTATGTTGCCAGTATAGATTCCAAAATCGATGGGGTGTATGTTAAGCAGGCCAGAAATAATTTAGGTGAAAAATTGGCTGAACGGGATGAAAGAGAAGGAAGGTTAAGGGCAGATTGCATAGCGTCGGTTCCTATGTCCGGGATAGGACATGCCTTGGGGTATCATAAAAGATCAAAGATTCAATATCAAAACGTATTTTTGTATAATCGTTACGCTGACCGCAGTTATACTCTGGCAACTCAAGCCGCCAGGGACAAGATGGCCAAAAGGAAACTTTCTGTTATAAGAGAAGCAGTGCAGGATAAAAAAATTATTCTCTGTGATGATTCTATAGTTCGGGGCACACAGATTCGAGACAAGGTTCGTGAGCTCAAAAAGGCAGGGGCAAAAGAGGTTCATGTAAGAGTGGCTTGTCCCCCGCTTATGCACCCCTGCAGTTATGGGATTTCCACCCGGACCTATGAGGAATTAGCAGTAAGGTCATTTATTAAACAAGGCGAAATAGGCTCTTTAGATAAATTAAGGATAGTTGAGGAAAAAGTGGCCAAACTTGTTGGGGCCGATTCTCTAAAATATAACTCTCTGGAAGATTTCGTCAGCGCTATTGGTTTGCCAAAGGAAAAACTTTGTCTTAACTGCTGGGATGGGATACGCCCGATTGAGGAAAAATGAAAAAAGCGGTTTTGGCCTTAGAAAAAGGTTCTATATTTAAAGGAAGATCTATTGGGTTAAATGGAGAAAAGACAGGTCGGGTTAGCTTTTATACGGGAGTTGTTGGCTATCAGGAAGTAATGACCAGCCCTGCTAATGCCGGAAAGATTATAGTCTTGACCTATCCTCTTATCGGAAACTATGGCGTGGCCAAAAAGTTTATGGAATCTAAAAAGGTTTGGGCCGAGGCTGTGGTTATTAAAGAAAAGGCAACTATAACAAGCAACTGGCAGGCAGAAGGGGATTTTGACAGGTTCTTAGAGAAAGAAGAGGTTTTGGCAATAGAGGGCATTGATACAAGGACCCTGATGGTTGAGCTTCGTGAAAACGGAGAGCAGTTCGGAATAATTTCAACCAGAGACTTTAATCCTAAAAGCTTGAAGAAAAAAATAGAAAAGTTAAAGTTTAAAGGATTAGATGTAATTAAGGATATTTCGGTCAAAAAAATAACCAGGTCCGGCAAACGAGGTTTGACAATAGGAGTTATAGATATTGGCCTTACAAATAGCATTGTCAGCCAGCTTGAAACTTTGGGCTGGGGGGTCAAGGTTTTTCCATATAATATCTCAGGTTCCAGCCTGTTAAAGAATTTACCAAAGGCAGTGATAATTTCAGACGGCCCGGAAGCGGATAAGGGAATTTATATTGCAGTTGAGAAGGTAAAGCAATTACTTGGTAAAGTGCCTGTGCTTGGAATAGGCGCAGGTTGTCAGGTTCTTGCCCTGGCGCTGGGCGGCCGGGTGGAAAGCATGTTTTTAGGTCACCACGGCTTGAATTATCCTGTCTTAAGTCCGGGGTCTTTAAAGGGAGAAATAACGGTTCAAAATCATAGTTATGCAATAAATGAAAGTTCGCTTAAAGGAAAAAATGTGAAGATTGCATGGCGCAATATAAATGATGAGACCATAGAGGGTATTGAATGCAGGAAGCTGAAGGCTTGGGGATACCAATTTTATCCGGCATCTCCGGGCATGGGCGAGGTTAATTGCGTGCTGAAAAATTTCATAACATCAGTTAAGAAATTATAAAGAGAATTCTGGAAAAGCATTTTTTAACGCAGATATACGCAGATCTGACATAAACGTCATTGCGAGTCTCGCCACCAAAGGTGGCGGGACGAAGCAATCTCCTTACGGGGAAACTTCGTACTCTCAAAAAGAGAGATTGCTTCGCTCCTTCCCCTTCGGGGACTTCGCTCGCAACGACGTCTGTGAGAATCTGCGTTTAAGATAGTTTTTAGGGATTTCATATTTAACAATTTCATCATGCCTAAACGAAAAGATATAAAGAAAATATTGATGATTGGGTCAGGGCCGATTGTTATTGGCCAGGCTTGTGAATTTGATTATTCCGGTTCTCAGGCCTGCAAGGCATTGAGGGAAGAGGGATATAAGACAGTACTTGTGAATTCAAATCCCGCCACTATTATGACTGATCCTCAAATGGCTGATGGGACATATATCGAGCCTTTGACTTTAGAGATTTTAACCAAGGTTATCCAAAAGGAAAGGCCGGATGCCGTGCTTCCTACTCTTGGCGGCCAGACGGCCTTAAATCTGGCAACCTTCCTGGCAAAAGAGGGAGTGTTGAAAAAGTATGGAGTTGAATCTCTTGGAGCCAGTCCAGAGGCCATAGCCAGGGCTGAGGACAGGGATTTATTTAAGCAGGCGATGAATGAAATAGGGGTTGATGTTCCCCAAAGCGGAATTGCCACTTCTGTGAAAGAGGGGGTAAAAATAGGTTTGAGAATAGGATTTCCATTGATACTCAGGCCTGCTTTTTGTCTTGGGGGCAAAGGAAGTGCTACGGTTTATAATAAGGAGGAGTTGGAAGTCTCTTTAGCCAAGGCGATTGAGATAAGTCCTGTAGAGCAGGTCCTGGTAGAGCAGTCAGTTTTGGGATGGAAGGAAATAGAATATGAAGTGATGAGAGACCGGGTGGACAATGTTGTTATGATTACTTCTATGGAGAACGTGGATCCTATGGGCGTTCATACCGGTGACAGCATTGTAGTAGCTCCGGCCCAAACCCTTACAGCTGAGGAATACAGTAATTTTGTTAATCTGTCTAAAAAAATAATAAGAAAAGTAGATATTACAGGAGGCGGGGCAAATATTCAGTTTGCCCAGAATCCCAATAATGGCCGGATCGTGATAATCGAGGTCAACCCGAGGCTTTCGCGCAGTTCTGCTCTGGCAAGCAAGGCAACAGGTTTTCCTATTGCCATGGTAGCCACGAAACTGGCAGTAGGATTAACACTTCCTGAGGTTATGAATCAGATAACCGGGAAAACCACGTCTTTTTTTGAACCCACGATTGATTATTGCGTATTTAAGATCTGCCGTTTTACATTTGAGAAGTTTTCTGAAACAGAGCCGGTGCTAAATACTTCTATGAAGGCGGTTGGCGAGGCCATGTCTATCGGAAGAAATTTTAAAGAGGCCTTTCAAAAGGGGATACGATCAACCGAGACTTCCAGATACGGGTTTGGCGCTGATGGCCGGGATATACCTGAAAATCTGCAAAAAGACACCGAGCTTATTAAACAAAAGATAAAGACCCCTAATGACCAAAGACTATTTTATATTCGTTATGGGTTAAAAGCAGGGTTATCAGTAGATGAGATTTATGAGCTTTCCAGGATAGACCGCTGGTTTCTTGATAATATGAAGCAGTTGGTTGAGATGGAGGGGGAAATCAGAAAACAGAAATCAGAAAACAGAAGTCAGAAAACAGAAATTATATCTTCAAAATTACTAAGAAAAGCGAAAGAAAATGGATTTAGCGATGTACAGCTGGCGGACTTACTGGGTAGTAAGGAAGAAAAGATTCGAGGTTTGAGAAAAAAATATAAAATCCAGCCGGTTTTTAAACCGGTCGATACCTGTGCAGGAGAGTTTCAGGCGAGCCAGCCGTATTATTATTCAACATATGAAACAAGAAATGAGTCTCAGCCCAGTTCTAATAAGAAGGTTCTCATATTGGGCGGCGGGCCAAATAGGATTGGCCAGGGAATAGAGTTCGATTACTGTTGCTGCCATGCCTCTTACGCCTTAAAAGAAGAATATATAGACAGCATTATGGTAAATTGTAATCCTGAGACTGTTTCTACTGATTATGATACATCAAATAAATTATATTTTGAGCCCCTTACGGTAGAAGATGTGTTAAATATTGTAAATTGCGAAAAGCCGTTTGGTATTATTGTCCAGTTTGGCGGACAGACCCCGCTTAATATTTCTACTGCCCTGCACAAGGCAGGTGTCAAAATACTGGGAACCAGCCCTGACTCAATAGACAAGGCAGAGGATAGAAAACGTTTCAAAAGGCTTATTAAAAAACTTAAATTAATTCAACCTGATAATGATACTGTAACCTCTTTTGACCAGGCAGAAAGAATTGCCCGAAAAATAGGTTATCCGATTATGTTGAGGCCTTCTTATGTTTTGGGCGGCAGGGCAATGGAGATAGTCTATGATGATGGGGAATTAGCTAATTTTATGCAAAAAGCTGTCCAGGCCTCGCCGGAAAAACCAATTTTAATAGATAAATTTTTAGAAGATGCTGTTGAAGTAGATGTAGACGCTGTGGCCGATGGAGACAGATGTGTAATTGCCGGCATTATGGAGCACATTGAGGAAGCAGGGGTTCATTCAGGAGACAGTGCCATGGTGCTTCCTCCTCATACATTGAGTGATGCCATAATTGAAAAAATTAAGAAAAATACTTATGCCCTGGCTAAGGAGTTAAATGTTAAAGGGTTATTAAATATCCAATATGCCGTAAGACGCAACGTAGTTTATATACTGGAAGTAAACCCGCGGGCTTCCAGGACTATTCCTCTTATTTCCAAGGCCAGTGGTATTGCCTGGGCCAAGATAGCTACCAAGGTAATGCTGGGAAAGACATTAAAGCAACTGGGAATAACTAAGGAGATAGAGATTGATCACATAGCGGTTAAAGAATCTGTATTTCCCTTTGCCAGATTTCCCGGCGCGGATGCGATTTTAGGTCCTGAAATGAAATCCACCGGTGAGGTAATGGGCATAGATTCTACATTTGGTTTAGCCTATGCCAAAAGCCAAATGGCTGCCGGACAGAAAATTCCGCTAAAGGGAAACGTTTTGATTACTGTAAGAAATGAGGATAAAAATAAAGCTGTTCTTATTGCCAAGAAATTGGCTGGCCTGGGGTTTAAACTGTTTGCTACCAGCGGAACAGCCAGGGTATTAACAGAAAACGGCCTGAAAATGAGAATAGTGCCCAAATTATATGAGGAAAGGCCCCATATTGTAGATATGTTAAAGAGCGGTGAGATTAATTTGATTATCAATACCCCGCAAGGGAAGCTTACCAAGAGAGATGAAACCATTATAAGAAGCACGGCTGTTCTTTACAACATTCCTTTGGTAACTACTATTGCCGGTGCCCAGGCTACGGTAAACGGCATTGAGGCCTTAAGTAGGAAAAGTTTTTCAGTCAAATCACTTCAGGAATATCATAAGCGATAAAAAAACATTAATTATGATTACGCAGATTTTAAAAGCAGATTACACAGATTGTTTGTGTGATTTTAAAGATCTATGTAATCATTTTTGAATGTAATCAAGTACGCTTTTATACCAGGAGGTAAAATATGGCAGGCAAAGAGACGAAAACAATAAGTGAAGAGGTTATTTCCGAACATGGATTAAGCCGGGATGAATATCAAAGGATCTGCGATCTTCTTAATCGCGAACCAAGATATACAGAACTTGGTATGTTTTCGGCTATGTGGTCAGAGCACTGTTCATATAAAAACTCCAAATCAGTCCTTAAATTATTTCCAACTACCTCAAGAGTTGTTATTCAGGGACCGGGTGAAAATGCCGGAGTAGTGGATATAGGGGATAATTTAGCAATTGTGACCAAAATAGAATCCCATAATCACCCCTCAGCTGTTGAACCTTACGAGGCTTCGGCAACCGGAGGAGGGGGCGTAATGAGGGATATCTTTACTATGGGTGCTGTTCCCATTGCCTTAGCAGATTCTCTACGTTTCGGCGACCTGAATGATGACCGTGTTAAATTTTTATTTAAGGAAGTAGCCAGGGGCTTTACTACCTATGCTAACATCGTAGGGATACCTGTAGTAGCAGGAGAGGTTTATTTTGACCGTTCGTACCAGGGAAATCCTTTAGTGAATGCTATGTGCGTTGGATTAATGAAACATTCTGAACTTACAAAGGCAAAGGCCGGAGAAGCAGGAAATGTAGTTTTGATTTTAGGAGGCCCTACCGGTAAGGATGGTGTGGCTGGAGCGAGTTTTGCCTCAGGCGGTTTGGATGAGGATTCAGAGAGAAAGAAATCTGCTGTGGCAATCGGCGATCCTAAAATGGGAAAGATTCTTCGTAAGGCCTCACTTGAGTTAATACACAGCGGCCTGGTAGTCGGGATGCAGGATATGGGGGCTGCCGGACTTACCTGCTCTACTTCTGAAATGGCTGCGAAGAGCGGTAAGGGAATAGAAATAGATGTCTCATTAGTTCCCCGCAAAGAAGAGGCAATGAACCCTTATGAGATAATGCTGTCGGAATCGCAGGAAAGGATGCTGGCTATTGTCAAGAAAGATGATATTTTAAAAGTTAGAGAAATATGTAATAAATATAATGTTCCTGTCGATGAAATAGGCAGAGTAACAGATGATGGTTTAGTCCGCGTAAAAGATAAGGGTGAAGTAGTAGCAGAGGTGTCCGCGTCTGCCCTGACTGAAAACGCGCCGGTTTATATCCGGGAAGAAAAAGAACCCCAATATTTAAAAGAGGTTTCCAGCCTGGATATAGGGCAATTGTCTCAACCGGAAGATTATAATGATGTTTTGCTTAAATTGTTAGGCTCTCCGACAATAGCCAGCAAGGAATGGTTATGTTCACAGAGCCGGCCTGAAGAAGCCGGGTTCCATTCTATATTCAAAGGCGCAGATGCCGGTGTGATATCTATCAAGGGGACAAAAAAGGCGGTTGTCATAACCTCTGATTGTAATGGCACTTATTGTTATTTGAATCCTTACAGAGGAGGAATGATCGCGGTTTGTGAGGCAGCGAGAAATATTGTTTGTTCAGGGGGAAGGCCGCTTGCCTTAACTGATTGTCTGAACTTTGGCAATCCCTATGATCCGGAAATATTCTGGCAATTTAAAAAGTGTGTTGAGGGGATTAGCTGCGCCTGTAAGGGATTAGATATACCGGTAATTAGCGGTAATGTCAGTTTTCATAATGAAAGTCCCAAAGGATCGGTTGACCCAACACCGGTTATCGGCATGGTCGGACTGTTAGAAAATGTGGATAGATTTGTGAGTTCTTCTTTTAAAAAAGAGGGGGATATAATTTTATTAATTGGCGAGACCTTTGAAGAATTAGGAGGAACGGAGTTTTTAAAGATTATCCATAATATGAAGAAAGGCAGGCCTCCTGAACTGAATTTGGATAGAGAAAAAAGAAACCAAGGCTTTATTCAGGAACTGGTTAAAAGATGTTTAATAAACTCAGCCCACGATCTTTCCGAGGGCGGGCTGGCAGCAGCCCTGGCCGAGAGCTGTATTGTTGATAAAGATAAGATGATTGGGGCGAAGATAACTTGTGAAATTAAGGCAGTCAGCAACATTGCCTTTTTATTCGGAGAATCTCAATCCCGGGTAGTAGTAAGTTCTAATCCCCGGGTACTCTCAGAGATAGAAACATTGGCCAAAGAAAAAGAGGTGCCGCTTTATAATATCGGCTGTGTAGGAGGAGATAAATTAATCGTCAACGATTTATTTGATGTAGAAATAAAAAAATTAACTAAAACCTGGCGAAATGTAATTTCCGGAGAAGGTAAATAAAATGGAGAAGAAAAATATCAAAGTAATAGTGTGCGAAAATAAACATGAGACTGCCAAAGAATCTGCCCGGATTTTCCAGCAGGCCATTCGCAGCAATCCTTCAATAGTTCTGGGGTTGGCTACAGGCGGTACTCCGGTAGATATGTACCGGGAATTAATCCGTCTGCAGAAAGAAGAGGGCCTTGATTTTTCCAGGGTAGTTACTTTTAATCTGGATGAGTATTTAGGGCTTTCAGCGGATCATGACCAGAGTTACCGTTATTTTATGGATAAGATGTTGTTTGATCATGTCAATATAGATAAATCCAATACTTATGTTTTGAACGGTCTTGCTAAAGATCCTGAGACTGAATGCAGGCAATTTGAGGATGCTATTTCAAAAGCAGGCAATATAGATTTACAACTGCTGGGTATTGGCTCAAACGGACATGTTGCGTTTAATGAACCCGGATCTGGTCTGGATTCAAGGACGCGTGTTGTAAACTTGACCCCAAAGACCATAGAAGATAATGCGCGTTTTTTTAAAAGCGCTTCTGATGTGCCCCGTCAGGCTCTTACTATGGGCATAGCTACTATTTTAGAAACTAAAAAGGTTGTTTTAATAGCTACCGGCAGTAATAAAGCCGTAGCTGTGAGTAAAGCTGTTAACGGCCCGATAACTTCCCAGATACCGGCATCTTGCTTACAGCATCAGTCGGATTGCACCTTTGTTATAGACAAGCAAGCTGCTTTAGATTTGTGAAAGATATTTATGCATTATCCCTCTAAGGAAGAATTCATTGCTAAGTCAAAGCAGGGTAATTTGATACCTGTCTATAAAGAAATCCTGGCCGATGTAGAAACACCTGTCTCGGCATTCCAAAAGATAGACCAGGGTGAATATTCCTACCTTTTAGAATCAGTGGAAAAAGGGGAAAAGGTAGGCCGGTTTTCATTTTTAGGCGGCAGACCGTCGTTGGTTTTTAAAAGCAAGGGTAAAGAAATTGAAATAATAGAATCAGACACCAGAGCAAAATATAAAATTAAAAAAATTCCTTTTGAGAGTAATCCATTAGCTAAGATTAAAGAATTAATGGGTAAGTTTAAGTTTGTGGAAGTGGAGGGTTTGCCGAGATTCTGCGGAGGCATGGTCGGTTATATGGGGTATGATACAGTTAGGTTTTTTGAAAAATTGCCTGATGAAAATCCGGATGATTTAAATCTGCCTGATTGTATGTTTATATTGACCGACACTATTTTAATTTTTGACCATGTAGACCGCAAGATCAAGGTGGTTTCTAATGCGCATATAGAAAAACAGAAGTCAGGAAACAGAAGACAGATATCAGAGGTTTATGAGGAATCTATAAAAAAGATTGATTCGATTATCGATAGACTGAAGAAAACAGAAGGCAGAAAACAGAAAACAGAAAACAGACCACAAGTTTCCGGAGAATTAAAGATAAAATCCAATTTTACTCAAAGCGAATTTGAACAAACGGTTTTAAAAGCCAAGAAATATATAAAAGCAGGCGACATTATCCAGGTGGTTTTGTCGCAAAGGTTTGAGATCGATTTAGTAGTTAGTCCTTTCGATGTTTATCGATACCTGCGTTCTTTGAACCCCTCTCCTTATATGTTTTATTTAAAATTTCAAGACATTACTTTGGTTGGTTCCTCTCCGGAGCTTCATGTTAGATGCGAGGATGATTTAGTTGAAATAAGGCCCATAGCCGGGACAAGGCAGCGCGGGAAAAACGAGAAAGAAGATAACCGTTTTACGAAAGATCTGCTTGGCGATCCTAAAGAGAGAGCAGAACACATTATGCTGGTGGATCTGGGCAGGAATGATGTAGGCCGTGTCTGCCGATACAAAAGCGTTAATGTCGGAGAGCTGATGACTATTGAAAAATATTCACATGTTATTCATATTGTTAGTGATATAACGGGCAGATTGAAAAAGAACGAGGACTCTTTTTCTCTTTTAAAGGTCACATTTCCTGCCGGTACTGTTACCGGAGCGCCTAAAATAAGGGCCATGGAGATAATTGATGAACTGGAAAAAACAAGGCGCGGGCCGTATGCGGGAGTGGTCGGGTATTTTAGCTTTTCCGGGAACTTAGATACATGTATTACGATTAGAACTTTGGTTATTAAGGGCAATAAGGCTTATATTCAGGCAGGAGCGGGAATAGTGGCCTATTCAGATCCGGCAAAAGAATACCAGGAAACGATAAATAAGTCCAAAGCGCTTGTTGAAGCAATTAAATTAGCGCAGGAAGGGTTGTGAGTAAGTACACACGTCATTGCGAGGCTGGCGGAAGCCAGCCGAAGCAATCTCTTTTTTTGAGATTGCTTCGTCGGCCTGCCTTCGGCAAGGCCTCCTCGCAATGACGGGAAGAACGAGGAAGAAATGATATTAGTCATTGACAACTATGATTCTTTTGTTTACAACCTTGTGCAATATCTGGGCGAATTGGGCGAGGATATAGTCGTTAAAAGAAACGATAAAATAGATTTGTCCGGGATTAAAAAACTGGCGCCTGAGAGAATAGTCATATCTCCCGGACCGGGCAGGCCGGAACAGGCGGGCATATCTAAAAAGGCAATAAAACATTTTAGCAGCCATATTCCGATACTTGGTGTTTGCCTTGGCCATCAGTGTATTGGCCAGGTTTTTGGAGCAAAGATAGTTACGGCCAAGAGACTGCTCCACGGCATGACATCATTTATATATCATAACGGGAAAGGCATAGTTAAGGGTGTTAAGAATCCCTTTGAGGCCACCCGGTACCATTCATTGATAGTAGACAGGGATACTTTGCCGTCTTCACTTGAGATCATAGCTGAAACAGAAGAGAAAGAAATTATGGGCTTAAGGCACAAAAAATATCCTGTCTGGGGTGTTCAGTTTCATCCAGAGTCGATTTTGACCAAAGAAGGAAAAAAGATACTGAAAAATTTTTTGGCAGGATAGATGTTTATTCAAATTTTATCCAAGATCAGCGTTATTTTTCTGTTGTTATTGATCGGTGCTTTAGCCAAGTATAGAAGATTATTGACAGAGGAAGCAACCAATGATATTTCTAAGGTTGTAGTGGTTGTTACCCTGCCATTTTTGTATTTTTATACTTTGGCTACTCAGTGCTCTAAAGAGCTGTTAATAAGTACCTGGATGCTTCCCCTGGCAGCTGTTGGCCTTGTTCTCCTGGCTTATCTGCTTGGCTGGTTGGTTTCTTCTTTTCTTTGTCTGGATAAACCCCGCCGAAATACATTTATATACCTGTCCGCTTTTACCAACTGTGGGTTTTTAGCTATTCCTGTGGCCTTTGCTTTATTCGGTCAACAAGGGGTGGTAAGAGTGGTTATATTTAATGTTGGCTATAGCCTTCTGTTGTGGACGCTGGGGATATGGACATTAAGCCGCTCTACTAATAAAAAAAAGGTAGATTCTTTAAAAAATCTCATCAACACAGGTACAATAGCGCTTCTAATAGGATTATTGGCGGGAAGTTTTTCTATTAAACTACCTTCTTTTTTTCTGGAGACCAGCGATATTTTGGGGAAAGCAACTATTCCCTTAGCCTTGTTGGTGGTGGGAGCTATATTGGCCGGCGGAAAATTGAATCAGAAAATACCTTATAAGACCATTTTGTCTTTAATTACCTGCAGGTTGATTATTGTGCCGGCCGTGGCCTTAGGAGTTACCAGTATTTTTAATATGCCCCATTTGATTCGGGCGATAATAGTCTTGCAGGCAGCTATGCCCTCTGCCTCAACTACGCCGCTTTTTATCCGCCGGTTTGGGGGTGGAGATAGCGAACTTGCTGCTTCAGGGGTTTTCTTTACCACTTTGTTCAGCATTATAACCGTGCCTGTCTTTTTGAGCTTAGTTTGACATCCTTTTAAAAGATATGATATAATTGGAACCCGATTTTGTTGACTGTCATTATAACCGGAGGTGAAATTTGAAAGAGGATTTATTAAGAGAGTTTCTTGAGGCCGGTGTTCATTTTGGCCATCAGACCAGGCGCTGGAACCCCAAAATGGCCCGTTATATCTTTGGAGAAAGGAGCGGGATTTATATAGTCGATTTAGAGCAGACGCTGAAGAATCTTCAAGATGCCTGTCAGTTCCTGTCCAACGTTGTTTCTCAGGGTAAGGCGGTGTTGTTTGTCGGTACTAAGAAACAGTCTCAAAAGGTTATTGCTGCCCAAGCGGCTCGTTGCGAAATGCCTTATGTAAATCAACGATGGGTCGGCGGGGTGTTAACCAATTTTCAGACGGTTAGAAAAAGCGTAAAATATTTAGAAAAATTAGAAAAAATGAAGACTGACGGTACGTTTGAGCTTTTGGCTAAGAAAGAGGTATCTTCAATAAATAAAGAGATAGGGAAGCTCCATAAGAACCTTGACGGAGTAATTCAAATGGATAAGCTGCCTAACGCTCTTTTTATAGTCGACCCCAAAAAAGAAGAAATAGCCGTTCGCGAGGCCAACAAGCTGTCGATTCCGATAGTTGCTATCGTGGATACAAATTGCGACCCGGATAAAATTACCTATCCTTTACCCGGCAACGATGATGCGATTAAATCAATTGCAGTTATAACCTCAAAGATCGCTGATAGTGTTATAGAAGGCCGTGAGTTATTTCTTAGAGGCTTAGAGAGAAAGGAAAAAAATGAGGAAGGAAAGGAATAATAATATGGGAATAAGCAAGGAAGTAGTTAAAGAGCTGCGCGCTAAAACAGGGGCGGGCATTATGGACTGTAAGCATGCCCTGAAAGAGGCTGAAGGAGATTCGGAGAAAGCAATGGATTTGCTCCGGCAGAAAGGCATAGACATGGCTTTTAAAAAGTTAACCAGGACAACCACCCAGGGCTTGATAGTCTCCTACGTTCATTTAAACGATAAGATAGGTGCGCTGGTTGAAGTTAACTGTGAGACAGACTTTGTGGCTAGAAATACCCAGTTTAAAGAATTTGCTAGAAATATAGCCTTGCAGATAGTGGCCTCTGCTCCTTTATATGTTAAAAGGGAAAATATTTCTCCCGAAGTGCTGTTAAAAGACAAAATTAAACCGGATAAAAAAGAAGAATATTATCAAAAGGTCTGTTTATTGGATCAGCCCTTTATCAAGGACCCTAAAACAACTGTTAAGGATTATATTACCTCTGTAGTAGCTAAGATAGGGGAGAATATAGCTATAAAAAGGTTTACAAGGTTTCAACTGGGAGAAGAGGTATAAACAGGGATGAAGAAAAAAAGGTCCCTTTACAAAAGAATAGTTCTTAAACTGAGCGGAGAGGCGCTACAGGGCAGCCGGCCGTACGGCATTAGCCCGAAGATGACTCAATCTATCGCAGAGCAGATAAAAGAAATCAATAGATTGGGTTTAGAGATAGTTATAGTTATCGGTGGCGGTAATATCTTTAGAGGAGTGTCGGCAGCCAGCCGCGGTATTGACCGTTCGACGGCTGACTATATGGGTATGTTGGCCACGGTTATAAACGGCATGGCGCTTCAAGATGCATTGGAAAAAGTAAGTGTTGCCACCAGAATTCAAACTGCTATAGAGATGAAGGAATTAGCTGAACCCTATATCAGGAGACGGGCTGTCCGCCATTTGGAAAAGAAAAGAGTGGTTATTATGGCCGGAGGGACCGGTAACCCGTATTTTACCACCGATACTACAGCTGCCTTACGGGCTATTGAATTGAATGCTGAAATTATTTTGAAAGCCACCAAAGTAGACGGTGTTTACACTTGCGATCCTCACCGGAATAAAAGGGCAAGAAAGTTCGACAAACTGACCTATATGGAGGTTTTGAAGAGAGGGCTTAAAATAATGGATGCAACCGCTATTTCTCTTTGCATGGATAACAACCTTCCGATTATTGTCTTTAATTTGACGCAAAAAGGGAATATCAAAAATATCATCTTAGGTCAAAAAATAGGAACCGTAGTTAACTGAAGATAAAATTATGATAATTAATGAGACATTAAGAACAACAGAATCCAAGATGAAGAAAATCATTGAGTCTACCAGAAGGGAGTTTATGGGCGTCAGGACCAGCAGAGCTTCTGTTGGTCTGGTTGATAATTTGAAGGTCGATTATTTTGGCGTGCCGACATCATTAAAACAACTTGCCGCTATAGCCATTCCCCAACCCAGGCTCATCGTTATCCAACCCTGGGATAAGTCTGTTATCGGCGCAATAGAAAAGAGTATCTTACAGGCAAACTTAGGCATAACCCCGGTCAATGACGGCAAGGTTATTCGGATTACGATTCCTTCGTTAACAGAAGAGAGAAGAGAGGAGTTAGTTAAGGTATTGCGAAAGATAGCCGAAGACGGAAAAGTGGCTATTAGAATTATCAGAAGAGATGCCCTGGAATCAGTAAGGGAAGGTGAGAAAAAAGGCAGTATTACCGAAGATGAGAGGTTTAAAGTTCAGGATAAATTGCAGCGGTTTACTGATCAATATGTAAACGAAGTAGACCGGATATTATTGGAGAAAGAAAAGGAAACCAGGGAAGTATAGGTAAGAGGCAAAGTATTGGCAACTTGTCATTAAAGTAAGTTCTTATTGGGCCGCTAGCTCATCTGGTAGAGCACATCCCTTTTAAGGATGGGGTAGAAGGTTCGAGTCCTTCGCGGCTCACCAAAATCGCAGAATGATTTTGTCCCCATCGTCTAGTCTGGCCTAGGACATCAGATTTTCGATCTGACGACATGGGTTCGAATCCCATTGGGGACGCTCTATACACAAATCACCACGAATTCGTGAAGATTCGTGTGTAATTTTTGTTCATTTGTTTTTAAGGTAATTCAGCAATTTATAAGGGCGATTAGCTCAGTTGGTTAGAGCGTTGCGCTTACATCGCAAAGGTCACAGGTTCAAGTCCTGTATCGCCTACCAAAAACGCAAAAATTAAAACCTTTTTGCGTTTTTGCGAACATTGAATCTTAAATTTGTTTTTTGTACTTTTATAATTTTTGGGGGTATAGCGTAGCCTGGCTTAACGCGTCAGATTGTCGATCTGAAGATCGAGGGTTCGAATCCCTTTGCCCCCGCCATATTAGCTCGAACTCGAGAGCTTACAAAAATAAGATTTTTTTAATTCAAATCACAAAATTTTCTTACGAAAATTTTGTTCAGATTCATGGCAGGCATAAAGATTTTGTGAATGGTGAGTGCCATGTACTTGAGCGAAGCGAATGGTACATGGCATGTATTGAATTGGTACTGATAATTTGCTATCAAGGCAAATTGTCGGTACCTTATCATAAAGAGATCCTTCGTCCCGAATCTTCGGGACTCAGGATTTAATTCGTCCCGAATCTTCGGGACTCATTTAAGAGGAGGGAAGTATGAAGAAAGTATTTTTTTATGCAGCAGTGCTTGTTGTGATCTCAGTGCTGCTGGTTTTTCCCAACGAGGCTTTTTGCTCGAACCGGGAAAAATTAGTGACAAAGCTTGATAGCTCGATCACTGTTATTGACGAAATGATGCAGATGCCCGAAGGTTGTATACCTACACAAATGTTTTCCGATTGCACAGGAATAGCTATTTTTCCCACTGTGCTTAAAGGCGGCTTTATCTGGGGAGGAAGATATGGCCAAGGGGTTATATTACACCATGACCGGAAAACAGGTAAGTGGGGTCCGCCGGCCTTTTTCACGGTCGGAGGAGTAAGCTGGGGCCTTCAAATAGGAGGACAGGCGATAGATCTAATTTTGGTATTTAGCGGCGAAGAAGCTGTTGATGGTCTTCTTCGGGGCAAGCTTTCACTTGGCGCAGATGCCGCGGTTGCTGCAGGTCCGATAGGAAGAGATGCAGAGATGAGCGGTGATGTCATGCTTAAGACAGGAATTTTTTCTTACTCAAGAACAAAAGGTCTGTTTGCGGGTGTGGCGCTAAAAGGAGCAATAATAACGCCTAACAATGACTCTAATCGGATTTTTTATGGTAAGGATGTTACTCCCAGAGATATCTTGTTAAGCGGAAAGGTAACACCTCCGGCCGAAGCAGAAAAACTTATGAATTTACTGGGTAAATATTCCTATAAATAAAAGTGAATGATAAAGATGATTTAGCGTTAGAAAATGTCATTTTTGCCTTTTTTGATCTAGAGACTACCGGTCTTGAACCAGGTCAGGGAGATAAGATTTGCGAAGTGGCTGTATTGAGGACTCGTAGCGGTCAGCACCTGGAATCTTTTCATAGTTTGGTAGACCCCGGAAGAGCACTTTCCCCGGCGGCTTATGCGGTAAACGGCATAACTCAAAAAATGCTGGATGGAAAGCCAAAGTTTAAGCAGATATCCGGTCAGGTGTTAAAGATGTTTGACGATGCAGTTATTGTTTGTCATAACGCGCTGTTTGATATAAGGTTTCTTAAGGTTGAGCTTGAGGAGGCCGGACTTAGGCTTCCTGATTATCAGATAATTGATACCTTGACGCTTGCCAGGAAGCACTTCAATTTTTCTAATAACAGTCTGGGTAGCATAGCCCGGTTCCTGGGAATTAAGATTGAACAAAGCCACCGGGCAATGGGTGATTGCATTACGACCCATCAGGTTTTTGAAAGATTTTTAAAAGATCTTAATTGGCGGAGGACAATTACATTAAATAAACTTCTTAATGTGCCGAGGTAGCTCAGTGGTAGAGCGCGGGCCTGAAAAGCCCGGCGTGGTCAGTTCGATTCTGACTCTCGGCACCATTTTATTTTCTGTAAAACGGAAGAGGAGCGGAGAACGATAGAGCGTGAAAAAATATATCATTGGTTTAGATATAGGCGGTACCAAGACATCATGTGTAATCGGAACAAAAAAAGGAAGAATACTAGGTAAGTCATTATTCCCCACCGAAACCCAAAAAGGGTCGAGTCAGACTCTTAAGAGGATAATCAAAAATATAAAAGAGTTGTTAAGGCGCTTGGATATTACCCTGGCTGAAGTAGAGGGGATGGGTATTGGCGCCCCGGGACCTTTGGATCCGATAAAAGGCGTAATTCTTAATACGCCCAATATGCCCGGTTGGAACAATGTTTGCTTAAAGGAAATATTTAGCCGGAAATTTAATTTGCCGGTTATATTGGATAATGATGCTAATGCCGCTGCTTTAGGAGAAAAGATTTTTGGGGCAGGTAAAGACATAGGTGATATGTTTTATTTTACAGTCAGTACGGGTATAGGCGGGGGACTTATTATCGGGGGTAAAGTTTATCATGGGGCTAGCTTTGATGCCGCTGAAGTAGGACATACAGTTGTCTTGGTGGATGGCCCAAAGTGTAAATGCGGCAAGCGTGGTTGTCTTGAGGCGCTGGCCAGCGGAACTGCAATAGCCAGAAAGGCCAAAGAAAAAGTTAAGTTTGAACCGTCTTCGCTTATTTTAAAATTAGCCGGCAATAGCAGCTCCATTACTGCCAGAATAGTCAGCCAGGCGGCCGAGAAGGGTGATGAGCTGGCTAAGCAAATTTTTCAGGAAGCAGGAAGATTTTTAGGAATAGGTGTAGCTAACGTTCTTAATCTAATTAATCCTCAAATGGTAGTAATCGGCGGGGGAGTTTCTTTAGCCGGCGAACTCTTGTTTAAACCAATGAAAGAAAGCGCTAAAAAAGAGGCATTCGGAAAGACCTATCAGGTTTGTCAGATAGTCCCTTCTAAACTTAAAGATAAAGTCGGCGATTTAGGAGCTGTTAGCCTTGTTTTCAATAAATACCGAAGAAAGGATGGAGGACACAGTTGAGATGTTAAGATACAGAAAAGAAGATGACAAAACAGATAAATCTCGCAAACTTTTAGCCGCAATCTTAGGAGGTTCTCCAGCCGCGACATTTTTTATTAAAAAAAGTAAAGCCATTTGGGTAAGTAAGGCAGCAGAGGGTATTTTAGGCTGGCCGTTGGAAAAATGGCTGGATGAACCGTCGATGGCGTTTATTTATCCAAACCGGGAAGAATTTGAAAGAGTTAACAATGAAATTATCTATAAAGATATAGTAAAAAAAGGACGTATTAGTTATGAGTATGATTATGTCCATCGGGATGGACACCGTGTTCCCACTTTGGTGATTATGCAGGCTATCAATAGAGATGATCTTGACGAGGGATTTATTTTTTCTATGATGGATAATACAGAACGCGTGAAGACTTCCAATGCGATAAAAGAGCTGAACGAGGGTTTAGAACAGAAAATAGAGAAAAGGACAAAAGAACTGAAAGAAAAAGTGAATGAATTAGAAAGATTCAGGGAGGCTACGGTAAACAGAGAGCTCAGGATGGAAGAGATGAAGAAAGAAATAGAGCGTTTGCGGAAACAACTTCAGGAAAAAGATAAAACAAAAGCTGAAAAGTAAAAATTAAATGAAGATCGGCGATATCGATATAAAATGGCAGTTAATATTAATATCTATCTTACTGGTTACCCTGCCGGTAATTATGTTAGGTATAATGAGTTATAATAGCGCAAGGCAAGGCATATTGAACAATATTATTGTGACATTAAAGACTCAATCTTCCGATTGGCTGGTTGTCACCCAGGCATATTATGATTTAATTGAGGAAAATAAAAAGGCTGCTGGGGGTAGAACCAGGAATATTGTAACTTCTCAGGCCTCGGGAATTTTAAAACTGATAAATAATCATCTCAGAAAAGACCCAACATCGGTCGCCTTAAAGGAGCCGTTGCTCCGAGCCAGAAAATATGAGAAAAATATGCTTCTTTACGGTTTCGCCGGGCGGGAGTTTAATACGTATGTTGAAAATTTCGATCTGGCTATCAAAGATATGAAGAAACTTATTACCGAGGCAAGTTCAATAATTGGCTTGGATACTAAATCAGTAACAGCAGCATTAAAGAAATATAAAAAGGAAATGGGTGTTGTAAAATCAGGAGGGAGGGTGGAAGGCGCCAAAAACCTTGTTGATGGTGCAGTCAGAGTGGCAAGTGATGAATTAGAATTAGAATTTGGCAAATTAGCAGATAAACTGTCTGAAGAGAGATTGAAGGAATTATTGTCATCTACGGTTATTGGTGAGACCGGCTATGTTTATATACTCGATTATAAAGGGAATTATGTTCTTTCTAAAGAAAGAAAAATGGATCGGGCTAATATTTGGTATGCAGAAGATAGTAAAGGAAGATTTTTTATCCAGGATATTATTAAAAAAGGGCAAGTCTTAAAGGAAGATAAAATTGATTATGATAGTTACGTTTGGAAGGATAGCGGAGAGAAGTCAGCCAGGAAGAAGTTTGTTGCCGTGATGCACATTCCCGAGAAAGAATGGGTTGTAGGAGTGACTATTTATCCTGAAGATTTGCTTGCGAAGGACTTTGAAGATATAAAAAAAGAAGAACTAAAGAGCTTGATGGCACAACAAAAGATAGGCAAGACGGGATATGTCTATATTATTGACGGCCAGGGAGAGGATGAGGGCCGTTATATTTTATCAAAAAGCAGGAAGGATGATGGCGAAAATGTTCTTTTGATGAAGGATTACAAAGGAAAACGATTCATCAAACAAATAATTGAAAGCGCGCCTAATCTGAAAAAAGATGAGTCTGGGGCAATGACTTATTTATGGAAAGACAAAGATAAACGGTTTCCCAGGCTGAGAGCAATGGCTTATGTTTATTTTCAACCCTGGAATTGGATTATAGGTACTTCTGTTTATCTGGATGAGTTTTTCGAAGATATAAATAGTATAAGAAACCAGATAGTTCTTGTCTGCATTACAGCGATAATGTTAGGTTCAACGATCGCTTACTTTTTTACATCGGCGATGACAAATACATTTAAACAACTGGTTAGTAAAATGAACAGCGCTGCCCACGGGAATTTAGATATAGATATGGGAGATGTTAAGGCATTGAACGATAAAAACGAAATTGGCCAGCTGGCAAACGCTTTTAAGCAGATGACTGAGAATCTACGCCTGACGACTTTTTCAAAGGATTACGTTGACGATATTATTGGTAATATGAATGATGCATTGCTGGTGATTGATAGCAACGAAAGGATTAAAAAGGTGAATAACGCTACCTGTCGGTTGCTGGGTTATACTCAGAATGAGATATTAAAACATCCTCTGGATGATTTTTTTACACCGAAGTTCGAAGGTTTAAAGATTTTTAAAAACAGGATTTTTCAGGGAGAGATTATATCGAATCTGGAAATAGAATTTAAAAGCAATACGGGTAATCCTATCCTGGTAAGTCTTAATGGAGCTTTACTTAAAGATTCCGAGGGAAAGGATACCAGCGCTATTTTAGCGGCAAGGGACATTAGAGAACATAAAAAACTTTTAGACGACCTGTCCAAAACCAGGAAAGACCTGGAAGAAAAAATAAAAAAACTTGAAAAAGGCGATAAAGCAATGCTTTTTATGATTGAAGATTTAAATACCATAAGCCAGGATTTAAGAAAAGCCAGAGATAAACTTGAACAAAAGGTTATCGAGGTAGAAAGATCCAATAAAGAACTGGATGATTTTACTTATGTTGTTTCACACGATTTAAAGGAACCTTTGCGAGGCATTGCTGCTTTTACTGGTTTCCTGGATGATAAATACAAGTCCAAATTAGACGGACAGGCAAAGCACTATATTGAGCTTATAAAAAAGTCGGCGGACAAAATGGAAGTTTTGATAAAAGACCTTTTAAAACTTTCCCGGATAAGCCGCTGGAAAAAACCTCCCGAGAATATAGAACTAAACAAGCTTTTAAATGAGATAAAAGAAGATCTTTTCTTGCGTCTCAAGGAAAGAAAAGTCGATCTTAAAATTCTTAAACTCCCGGCAATTAAATATGAAAAAGTAAGGATATCTCAGCTTTTCACTAACCTGATTACTAATGCTGTTAAGTATAACGATAAGAAAAATCCGCAGGTGGAAATAGGTTGCGAAAAATCTAATGATGAAAAGTTCAAATTTTATGTCAAAGACAACGGAAAAGGGATCCCGGAAGAATATCGTGAAAAGGTATTTGGTCTATTTCAAAGATTACAGCCTGATGACCAAAAAGGCACAGGTGCGGGCCTAACTATCTGTAAAAAAATAGTGGAATCTCACGGAGGAGAAATCTGGGTCGAATCAGAAACTGACAAAGGGAGCGTTTTTTATTTTACGGTTCCTAAAAAATAGTATAGGACATAACAGAAACAAGGTGCATAAATGGCGAAGAGAGAGATAAAAATACTTCATATAGATGACAGTCCGATAGATAGAGAGATAATGGCCGAGGCTCTTAAAGCAATTGAGGATTTTGAGATAAAGATAGAATCTGCCCGAACGGCAACGGAGGGTCTAGAAAAGGCAGCCGGGGTTAAGGATAGATTCGATGTGATTATAGTAGATTATAAAATGCCGGGATTGACCGGTGTAGACTTTATGCGCAAGCTTAAAGAAAAAAATATAGATATACCGGTTATAATGTCTACCGGTGCGGGCAGCGAAAAAGTTGCTGTGGAGGTAATGAAACTCGGAGCCTATGATTATATGTTAAAGGACGAGGCTTTTAGGGGAGGAACTTCTTTGGTTGTTAAAAGAACGCTCCAGAGGTACGAAGAAAAGAAAGAAAGAGAGCGCTTAGAGGCCGAAACTAAAGAATATGACCGAAAACTTAAAAAGGCAAATGAGGAACTTAGAAAAGTCAGCCAGATGAAAAGCGATTTTGTTTCGATTGTATCTCATGAATTACGTACACCCTTATCTTCTATCAGGGAAGGGGTTTCCCAGGTCCTGGATGGAGTAACTGGCGAGATTAATAATAAACAGAGGAAGTATTTAGCCATATCTATTGAGGAAATAGACCGTTTGAACAAAATAGTAAACGACCTCTTAAATATTTCAAGGCTTGAAGCCGGTAAAGTCGAACTTAACAAGGAGTCGATAGGTATATCCGGGCTCGTTAATAAAGTTATTGATGGATTTAAGCATCTGATTAAGGATAAGGATATTTCACTGACGAGCATTGTTCCTCAAAACGATATAAAAATCTCTCTGGACGCAGAAAAGATCAGACAAGTCGTTTTAAACTTAATATTCAACGCCTATAAGTTTACCAAAGAAAAAGGAAAAATAACAGTAGAAGTAAAGAATAAAGAAGATAAAGTGGAGATCGTGGTGAAAGATACCGGTATAGGAATAGCCAGGGAGGACATTCCAAGGTTATTCAGTAAATTTGCGCAATTCGGCCAGAAAGGAGTTTACCGGGGAAAAGGAACAGGATTAGGTCTGGTTATCTGTAAAAGCTTCATTGAAATGCACGGAGGAAAAATTTGGGCCGAGTCAGAATTAAATAAAGGTAGTAAGTTTATATTCAGCTTGCCGAAAAAACCGGGAGTTTAAAATGAATGAGAAAATACTGGTAGTAGACGATGAACAGCGGTTAGTTGAGATGTTAAAGACGAGATTAGAGGCAAATCATTATCAGGTTATTACTGCCTTTGATGGCCAAGAAGCACTCAAGAAGGCCAGAGAGGAAAAGCCTGATTTGATGATTCTGGACCTTATGCTTCCTAAATTAGACGGTTACCAGGTCTGCCGTTTATTAAAATTTGATAAGACAATGGATAAAACACCTATTATTATGTTAACAGCGCTTGGTCAAAGAGATGATAGAGAATGGGGTAAAAAGGTTAATGCTGACGCTTATATAACCAAACCTTTTGAAGCAGAGGAATTACTGGAATGTATCAGACGGCTTATAACTAAAACGGGCAAAAAATTATGAAATTTAAAAAGAATCTGGAACAGATTTTGCTGGAAAAAGGAAAAATCAACCACAAACAACTGTCCCAAATAGTGTCTGCCAGGGAAAAGGCTGGCGAGAAAATCGAGGAATTTATTATAAGAGAGAAATTTGTTACTGAAGAGGAAATTACCGAAGTTATAAGCGAGGAAATAGGAATAGCTTTTTTGGACCTGAGAAATTTTATAATAGACCCGGCGGTTTTGAATATCGTTGATGAGAAAACAGCCCGGCGGCTGCACCTATTGCCTCTTTATAAGGTTAAAGATACCCTGACTATTGCTATGGCAGATCCGCAGGATATTATTTCTGTCGATGAAATAAGGGTTAGGACCGGGTTTAGGAATATCCAGGTTGTAATGAGCACAAGAACGGCGATTTTAGAAGGCATAACGCAGGCTTATACGCTGGGAAGCACTCTAGATGACATAATAAAGCCAATCACCGAACAGGGACTGGTTTATGCCCCTTCGACAACCGTAACGTCGCATATGCTGACAAGCCTTGCCAAACAACCTCCGGTTATTAAATTTGTAAACCAGATGATTTTCGATGCATTAAAAAGCAGGGCCAGCGACATTCACATTGAGCCGCTACAGAATAAATTAAGGATTCGTTTCCGAATAGATGGAATATTATACGATATTGTTTCTGTGCCGATGCAGATTCACCTGCCGGTAGTTCCCCGAATTAAAATATTGGCAGGATTGGATATAGCTGAAAGGCGCAAGCCTCAGGACGGAAGATTTAGCATAGAAGTAGCGGGTAAACAGATTGATTTAAGGATAGCGGTATTCCCCATGGCTTATGGCGAGAGTGTATCTATGCGCATTCTCGACAGGACCACTTCGTTTCTGGAGCTTGAAGAATTAGGGTTTTCCTCAGATGGGTTTAAAAAATTTCAGAAATTGATTAAAATTCCCCACGGTATAATACTTGTTACCGGTCCTACCGGTTCCGGAAAAAGTTCAACTTTATATGCGGTATTAAATAGAATTAGTTCTCCGGAAAAGAATATTCTTACTATAGAAGATCCGATAGAGTATCTCTTGGAGAATGTGAACCAGGCCCAGGTGAACCCTAAGATCGGTCTTGATTTTGCCGCCGCCTTACGCTCTTTTTTAAGACAGGATCCGGATGTAATAATGATTGGTGAGATCAGAGATGAAGAAACCGTAGACATGGCGTTCAGGGCTGCTTTAACCGGACACCTTGTTCTTTCAACTTTACATACTAATGATGCCCCAACCGCGATAACCAGATTAAAAGATATGGGTCTTGATAAAAACATAATGGCTTCCTCGATGTTGTGTATATTAGCCCAGAGATTAGTCAGAACAATATGTTCTTCTTGTAAAATTTCCCATCAGCCGGAAAAAAACTTGCTTGATGATTTAGATATCAAACCTAATTCAGAAACTAAATTTTACAAAGGTAAAGGATGCGATGATTGCAATGGGACAGGTTATAAAGGCAGGATTGGAATTTATGAATTATTAGAGGTTACCGATGAGATAAAAATTTTGGTCCAAAAAGATGCGTCGATAGAGGAAATCAGGAAACAGGCCATTGCAGCGGGAATGAAGACATTAAGCCAAGATGGAATGGATAAGGCCAAACAGGGCATAACTACCCTGGAAGAAGTAATAAGAGTGACGCAAGAATAAAAATGAATTTGTGTTGATGCTGGCGTAGCTCAATGGCAGAGCAGGACTTTCGTAAAGTTCAGGTTGGTGGTTCAACTCCACTCGCCAGCTCTCTAAAAATTAGAACGTTGTCCTGAACATAATTCAAGGACAGCGGTTTCGTAAACCAGAGGTTGACCGAAGGCAGATCCAAAATACTTTAAAAAACATGTCACCATTTGGAAAGAAAAGAAAAGGGGTTCCGGCAGGACTTTGGACAAAATGTAAGGATTGCGGGAGGGCTATATTTTATAAAAGCTTGAGGGAAAACCTTATGGTCTGTCCCAGATGCAGCTATCATTTTACCCTGGGCGCGCAGGAAAGGATTAACGTTCTGTTGGATCCGGACAGTTTTGTTGAACATGAGACAGGCTTAACAACAGTCGATGTCCTTGATTTTAAAGGGGTAAAAACATATAAGCAAAAGTTAAAAGAAGACCAGGAAAAGACAGGTTTAACCGAAGCATGTGTTGTCGGCCGGGCCAGAATTGATGGTAGAGAGGTAGCTTTTGGGGTAACCGATGCCCGTTTTATCATGGGATCTATGGGCTCGGTAGTAGGTGAGAAAATTACCAGATTAACTGAACTGGCTATCAATAACAAACTGCCGCTTATAATGGTTTCAGGGTCAGGCGGCGGGGCGCGGATGTATGAGGGGATGTTCAGCCTGATGCAGATGGCCAAGACCAGCGCTGCGTTAAGCAAGTATAACCAGGCGAAATTACCATTTGTATCTATTCTTACCAATCCAACGATGGCCGGAGTAATGGCAAGCTTTGCCTCTTTAGGTGATGTGATTATTGCTGAGCCTGGGGCTCTGGTCGGGTTTACCGGGCCAAGGGTGATAGAACAGACCATCAGGCAGAGGCTGCCAGAAGAATTTCAGACTTCTGAATTTTTATTACAGCATGGCCTGATAGATATGATTGTTGATCGCCGAAGCCTAAAACAGACCTTAAATCTTTTATTGGGTTTCTTTTGACATTAGTTTGAAATGTGGTATAATTATCAACTATATAAATAGCGAGGGAATATGGCTACAGTAAGATTAAAAAACGTAAGCAAGGCATTTTCTAATAATGTCCAGGCAATAAAAGATATAAATATTGAAGTAGCTGATAAAGAGTTTTTAGTCGTAGTAGGGCCTTCTGGCTGCGGGAAGTCAACATTTTTGAGGTCGATAGCGGGTTTAGAAGAAATCACCAGCGGAGAAATTTACATCGGCGATAAGATAATTAATAATACTCCGCCTAAAGACAGGAACGTTGCTATGGTTTTTCAGAATTACGCTCTTTACCCACATATGGATGTTTATGGCAATATGGCTTTCGGATTGAAACTTCGCCGTTATCCTAAAAAAGAAATAGATAAAAGGGTTAACGATGCTGCTACTATACTGGGCCTGAAGAATTTATTGAATAGAAGGCCAAGAATGCTTTCCGGCGGTCAAAGACAGCGAGTAGCCGTGGGCCGGGCAATTGTCCGCAAGCCCTATGTCTTTTTATTTGATGAACCATTGAGCAATTTAGATGCAAAACTGCGGGTTCAGATGAGGACGGAAATCAGAAAACTTCACAACCGCCTGCAGGCAACTATGATCTATGTTACGCATGATCAGATCGAGGCTATGACCATGGGCGATAGGATAGTTATCTTAAAAGACGGTTTAATTAATCAGGTAGCTGACCCAATTACACTTTACTTTAAGCCGGTTAATAAATTCGTAGCTGGTTTTATCGGATCACCGCCGATGAATTTTATGGAAGGAAGTATTATTAAAAAGGATAGAGATTTTTATTTTGATGAAGGTAATTTTAGAATAAAGATTGTAGAAGAAATGGTACCTTATATGTCTAATTATCAGGATAAGGTTGTTATTTTTGGAGTAAGACCGGAAGATATTTATGATAAATTGTTTACCCCTGATGCCTCTCCAGAAAATACTCTGGCTGCCACTTGTGAAGTAATAGAGCCCATGGGTTCTGAAGTCTATTTGCATTTAACCAGCGGCAAACACAATTTTATTGCCCGAATGGCTACAGGAACCGATGAGCGGGCCGAAATAGGCCAGGATATAGATTTAGTATTTGACATGAGCAAGGCTCACTTCTTTGATCCCAAGACCCAAGACACCATTATTTAAATTAGAGACTTTCTTAATGGCTACCTGCCCACTTACCTTGTCTTTTAGCAGCGCCATCCCGTCTAAATTACATATTTTTCTTATCTGCTCAGGGATTATTTTAATTATGGGGTTTTTCTGGCAACGGATTAGGAGAATAAGGCGGTTAAACGAAGTCAAGTTAGAAAAAATGGAAGAAAAAAAAAGAAAGCTTATCCTGGAATATGAAAAAGAAGAAGTTGTAAATCAAACGCTTAACAAAAGGCTTCAGCGTTACTCTACTTTAAAGAATGTAACTGAAGATTTGAGCTCCACATTGTCGTTAGAAGAATTATCTAAGGTAATACTTGTTCAGACCTTTAAGGTTATTGGCAAAGGAGAAGAGTATTTTTTGTCTCTGGTTTATAGAAAAAAAGGAGGTTTTTCAGTATTAAGCCAGCAAAGGAACTCTAAGATTACTAAATTGGAATTCAGAAAGAAAGGGGATATATTTGATCACTGGGTCTTAAGGCAGAAACAGCCGTTGATAATTACAGATACCCAGAAAGATTTCCGGTTTAATCCGGGCAAGCAAAATTACCGGTCTTTGATAATTGCTCCGATAATCAGCAAGGAAAGAATGGTAGGCCTGCTTCGCATAAACGATCAAAGCAGTTATGTCTTTTCTCCCAATGACTTGAGGTTGTTGGACATTATTTCCGGTTTGGTCTCGGTAGCTATAGAAAATGCCCTTCTTTATCAACGGACCGAGGAATTGGCTATCAGAGATGGCTTAACCTCTTTGTATGTTCAGACTTATTTTAAAAAACAGTTGGCAGAAGAGTGTGAACGGGCAAAGATAAGCAAAATTATGGTGTCTGTTTTGATGTGCGATTTAGATTATTTTAAGAAGTATAACGACCAATATGGTCATACAGCTGGAGACATTCTTCTAAAAGGTATAGCCGGTATTCTGCAGGAAAAAATTGGCAACAATGGCCTGGTGGCCCGATATGGAGGAGAAGAATTTGCTGTAATACTTTCCGATACAAACAAAGAGCAGGCAGTAATTGTTGCTGAGGATATTAGGAAAATAATAGGTAAAAAGGTATTTCTTTTAAGAAGAAAAAAGACCAAAATTTCTGTTTCAATTGGAGTGGTTAGTTTTCCTCAAGATGCCTTGGATGCTGAAAGACTTATTGCTGCGGCCGATAAAGCGCTTTATAAAGCAAAAGAACAGGGAAGAAATTGCGTATGTTATTTATAGTCGGCTTTATTTCAGCCGTTATGACTGCTGCACTTGTTTATTACCTTTATTACTTAGAGCAAAGGGAAAAGCTTCTATTTCAGGATAGCTCAACCAAGATCAAGCGTGAGTGTTTAAAGATTAAAGAAAAGACCAAAAAGATGAATAGTCTTAATACGCAATTAGACTATGATCTTCTGCAGATTGCCTCACTTTATGAGGTTACTAAAGATATGGGTACGGCTTTGGAGTTCTCTGAAATATTTACTATTTTGAGCGGGGTCATACGAAGAACGTTTGATTTTAAAAAGAGTAAATTGATTTTAATTGCTGAAGTAGAAAACCATGGTTTGATTGAGAAAATTTATGAGATTCAAAAAGGAGATCCTATCCAGGAAGAAATTTCCTTTAAAGAAAGAAGAAAAGCGACAATGCTGGATAAAGAATTAAGGGCCAGGCCAACCGAGGTAGATGTTGGAGGCTTTGACCAAAATGTGGTCAGGCTTTTACTAAAAACAAGGAAGCCTATCTTTGTTTCGCCGGGCAGGGCTTATAGTTCCGATATAAAGCTTGCTCTTCCGCATGAAATCAGATCTTTCATTGCAGTACCGTTAATTGTAGAGAATAAGATTATAGCAATCCTAACGCTGGAGGGGTTTAAAGGAGATGTTTTTGATAAGTTTTTAATTTTAGCAGGGCAACTGGCGTTGGAGATGAAAAAGATAGAGCTGTATGAGGTAGTACAGGAACTTTCGATAATGGACGGCTTGACAAAGGCTTATGTCCGCCGGCACTTTTTGGAAATGTATAATGCTGAAATGGAGCGTTCTCTGCGGCATAAATTTAAATTATCCTTTTTTATGATCGATATTGACTATTTTAAGGCTTATAATGATCGGTATGGGCATCTTTCGGGAGATACTGCCCTTCAGGAGATAACGGAAATTCTCAAAAATAGCTTAAGACGCGTTGATTTGGTAGGCAGGTACGGAGGGGAGGAATTTGCGGTTATACTTCCCCAGACAGACAAAAAAGGTGCAGTTCAAGTTGCCGAAAGAATTAGGTGGGCCGCAGATAATCATATTTTCAGGACTTATTATGGGGAGCAAGCCAGGCTTAGTATTTCAATCGGCGTGGCTTGTTTTCCCGGTGACGCCAAGAAGGCAAAGACCCTAATAGAAAAGGCAGACCAGGCGTTATACCGGGCCAAGAACAAAGGGAGAAATAGGGTAGAGATATATGAGAGGTAAATCCAGAATGTTAAGAGTTTGGCGGTTGGCGGTTGGTATTTATTTATTGACCGGTTGTTCCGGCTATGCTCAGCAAGATTCATCTATTGTCTGCAACGGGGACAAAATAGAGTTTCTTACCGAAGAAAAAACAGTAATTGGCGAAGGTAATGTAGTTATTACTTATAATGATATAAAATTGACTTGCGATAAAGCAGTTGTCCGTTTAGATGCCAAGCAGGGTTTTCTGGAAGGAAATGTTACTTTATATCAAGACGGAAATACCTTTCGGGCTGAAAGGATAAATTATGATTTTGAGACCAAAAAAGGCAAGCTTATAAACGGCCGCGGTGAATTCAAGCCCTGGTATGGCAGGGGTGAAGAGATCGATAAAGTAGGAGATAAAGAATTCCTGATAACCAATGGTTATATCAGCACTTGCGAGCTTGACCCCCCGCATTATCGGGTTCAGTCAAAGAAGATTAAAATATTTTTAGGCGATAAAGTAGTTGCCTATAATGTTGTGATATATATAGACAAATACCCTGTATTTTATATACCGTTTTATACCCATTCTCTAAAAGATGAAAGGCCAAAGGTAACTATTACTCCGGGCCGTGAAAAGGATTGGGGGATATTTGCATTAGGCCAGTATCGCTACTGGCTGAATGAAAACGCTCAGGGTTATATTCATGCTGATTGGAGGGAGTTAAGGGGATGGGCCGGCGGTATAGATCATGATTATAGGTCGCGTAATTTCGGAGAAGGACATCTTAAAACTTATTACGCTGATGACTTGGATCAACAACTAATAGAAAGCTTAAGGGAAAGAGAACAGAGATACCGCGCTCAATACCGGCATCGTTGGCAAATAGATAATAATACCTTATTTCAGGCCGAGTATCATAAGTTGAGCGATGGAACCATTGTTAAAGATTTTTTTGAGGGTGAATACGAAGAAGAAAGCGAGCCGGAATCATTCATTTCTTTTACCAGATCACGGCCCGATTATATCATTAATCTGACTGCCACCGGCAGGGTTAATGATTTTTTCACGCAAGTAGAAAGACTTCCCGAGGTTTCATTAGATGTCCCCGGTTTAAGAATTGGCAATACGAGATTTTACTACCAGACAGAGACCAGCGCCTCGAACTTATATAATCGGAGAGCAGGACTTTCAGATTATGAAGCGATAAGGTTTGATAGTTTTAATAAGTTTTTCCATACCAGCAAGTTATTTGGCTGGTTGTACTTCACGCCTTATGCCGGAGCAAGAGAGACATGGTACAGCGAGGATGTAAACGGCAGTATTTTAAACAGGGCTATTTTTTACAGCGGCCTCGATTTAAGCACTAGTTTCTGGCGGGTTTTTGATTTGGAAAGTGATTTTTTAAATATGGGGATAAATGGATTAAGGCACTTGGTCGAACCAGGAATAAGTTATAACTATAGATATAGAGAGCCCGGCCTAAAGCAGGATAAAATATTGGTGTTCGACAGCATTGACGGGATAACCGACTATAATGCTGTTACCCTTAGCCTGGAAAACAAATTACAAACCAAAAGAAAATTTGACGATGAAATAAAAAAGGTCGATTTAGTAAACCTGTTTACGGCTATTGATTATTTTCCGGAGACCAACAAAATTTCCGGCCTTGAAGTTGATTTAGAATTAAGACCATATAATTGGTTGACCTGCCAGTTCGATACGGATTATAATATAACCAGCAAAGCCATGGAGACCTGTAACGTCGACTTAATAGCTAATGGCGGGGATAAATGGAGCTTTGGCGTGGGCAATAGATACTTAAGGCATATGGACAATGAACTGACCGTTCAGGCAAGTTATAAGCTTAATTCCAAGTGGCGTGTGTGGGCTTATCAGCGTTGGGGTTATCAGGCTGATAACTTCATGAGCGCAAATTTTAATGAACAGGAATACAGGATTCAACGTGACCTTCACTGCTGGACAGGAGAGTTGGCCTGGAACAGAAAAGACGCTGATACTATCTGGCTTGTCCTGCGGCTCAAGGCATTTCCTCAGATAGAGATAAAAGGACGTACTACTTACAACGAGCCCAGGATCGGCGAGCGTGGTTCAGGATATTAAATGATAGCAAGAGGATTAAAAGAAAAAATAAATAACAAGACCGCAAAAGTAGCCGTGATCGGATTGGGGTATGTAGGACTGCCGATAACCCTGGAATTTAGCAAGGCCGGATTTGACGTTTTTGGCATAGACACTGATAAAAAAAGGCTAAATACACTTTTAAATAAACGTTCATATATCCTGGAGATACCGGAGCAGGAAATAAAAAGTGCTATAGATAGAAAAAATTTCTTTCCTAAGCCTGATTATAAAATCCTAAAAGAAGTCGATATTATCATAATTTGCGTGCCTACGCCGTTGCGCAAAACAAAAATACCCAATATCTCCTATATTATGAAAGCAACCCGCACTATCGGCAAATATTTTAAAAGAGGAAGCCTTATTATAGTTGAAAG
The DNA here is from genome assembly GCA_034717435.1 of Candidatus Omnitrophota bacterium. Taxonomy (NCBI): domain Bacteria; kingdom Pseudomonadati; phylum Candidatus Omnitrophota; species Candidatus Omnitrophota bacterium. The sequence continues at coordinate 2,243 of JAYELI010000043.1, read as the reverse complement.
CACCACTTATCCAGGTACTACCAGAGATGTAATTTTGCCCATTCTTTCAAAAGGCGGATTGGTTGAAGGAAAAGACTTTTTCCTGGCCTTTTCACCGGAGAGAATAGACCCCGGCAATGAGAAATATAGCTTGGCCAATATCCCCAAGGTTGTAGGCGGAATAAGTAAAAAAGCCGGTGAGCTTACCAGAGAAATTTACTCCAAGATAATAAAAAAGGTTATTATGGTTTCGTCTGCTGAAGCGGCGGAGATAGTGAAGTTGCTGGAGAATACCTTCAGGATCGTAAATATCGGGTTGATAAATGAATTTGCAATGCTTTGCAACAAGCTCAAGATAAACGCCTGGGAGGTAGTGGAGGCAGCCAAGACAAAACCGTTCGGTTTTATGCCGTTTTACCCCGGCCCGGGCATAGGCGGCCACTGCATTCCTGCCGATCCGTTGTATCTCTCCTGGAAGGCGCGTAAAGTAGGTTTCAGGACAAAAATGATAGACTTAGCTTCCAAAACAAACCTGTTTATGCCCTATTATGTTTGTCAGCAGGCAGAGAAGCTTCTTATACAGCAAAATGTAGATATATCTAAAGCAAAAATACTTATTATGGGGGTTACTTATAAAAAGGATGTTAACGACCTTCGGGAATCTCCGGCATTGGATATTATTGAGATATTAAAGAAGAAAGGCGTGAAGGTTTCCTACTGCGATCCTTATATCCCATATTTAAAAATAGACGATATAAATCTTAAAAGATGCAGTTGTACCGCAAAGAACATCCGGGGAAGCGATTTATTGGTGCTTGTTACCGATCACACGGGGTTTGATTATAAATTTTTAGCCGCTAATGCCGGACTTGTTCTTGATACACGAAATATTTTCGGACGTTTAGGAATAAAAACCAACAACATCGTAACACTTTAAAAAGAAAGAGGTTAAGTTAATGGCAAGTTATCTGGTTACCGGCGGAGCCGGATTTATCGGTTCGAATATTATTGAAAGACTTGTTGAGCAGGATGAGCAGGTTAGAGTAATTGATAGCTTTATTACCGGTAAACGCGAAAACCTGGCCCCTTTTATGGACAGAATAGAATTGATCGAAGGCGATATAAGAGATCCGGAGGATTTAAAAAAGGCCTGTAAGGGCATAGATTACATCTTACATCAGGCGGCCCTTCGTTCTGTGCCAAAGTCTGTTGATGACCCGGTGTTGACAAATGATATAAATATAGCCGGCACGCTAAGAGTTCTTATGGCCGCCAAAGAAATGGGGGTAAAGAGGGTAGTTTATGCCTCAAGCAGTTCTATTTATGGTGATACAGATAAGTTCCCTCAAAAAGAAGAAGATCTTCCCCGGCCGATTTCACCCTATGCGGTTTCTAAACTCACCGGCGAGCACTATTGCCGGACATTTAGCGCTACTTTTGGATTAGAAACTGTTAGCTTAAGGTATTTTAATGTATTTGGCCCGAGGCAAAACCCGGAGAGCAAATATTCGGCGGTTATCCCTATACTTACCTTCAGGATGCTCAAAGATGAGCCGCCGACTGTAGAATGGGACGGTAAGCAGTCCCGCGATTTTACCTATGTGGGCAATGTCGTAGACGCGAATTTAAAAGCAGCCATAACGCCTGGTATATCCGGCGAAGCATTAAATGTAGCCTGTGGCAATAGTATTTCTATCAATGAAATAGTAGCTTTATTAAACGGGATATTAGATAAAGACATAAAACCTGTTTTTGCCCCCAAAAGACGCGGTGATGTCGCTAAAACCTATGCTGATATCAACAAGATGCATACCATCCTTAATCTCCAACCCAATGTCCAATTTAAAGACGGCCTGGAAAAAACAGTAGCCTGGTTTAAAAACAATCCATCTATCCTTACCCCCTAATTATCAGTAGCCCAGGACTAGTCCTGGGCTACACTCTTTAATGACTTATACCCAATGTCATTTTCCGGCTTGACCGTTTTTTAAGCGTCATCCTGCGGCTTGACCGCAGGATCCAGAGGGACGATATTTAAACGTCACCTATCACCTAGTGCGGAGCGAAGCGGAGCCTCCCCGTAGAGGATGACCTATCAGCTATGACCTACAACCTCTCCTCTTTTTTTACTTGACAAGGGCAGCTGATTAATATAAAATAACATCGTTCATTTTTAGAACATCATTTCAATAACATCATATGCCCCAATTACAAGAAAAATTCTTAAAGCCGACCGAACACCTGCGGAACCTGAAATTATTAGA
>JAYELI010000042.1:15846-30081 GCA_034717435.1 Candidatus Omnitrophota bacterium | reverse complement strand
CCCAACAGGTAAAAGGATTCTATCCGGCGTTTGATATTACGCCTAATAGGTTAATTACTAAACACATTAGTTTGGAGTTAAAATAGAGAGTAGAGGGTAGAGAGAAAATGACAAAAGAAAAAAGATTAAAAGAAGAGATCATCAGGATCGGTAAGAGGCTTTATGAGTTTCGGTTAGTGGCTGCCAGGGGAGGCAACTTAAGCGCGCGGATAGAAGGGGGCTTGATTTTAATAACCTCAAGCGGCACCTGCCTGGGAGAATTGAAAGAAGAAGATATTTTGGAAGTTGATATATCTTCCCCAACAGCGCATGAAACCAAGGGTTTAACTACAGAGTTTGCCCTGCATAGTTTGATTTATAAAGATTTCCCTGTCCAGAGAATAGTCCATTGCCATCCGCCTTTAATTAATGCCTATTATTCTGTTTACGATGAGCTGAATACCGTAACTTTTGAGAACAAACTGGTTTTGGGTAAGGTGCCGCAAGTTACTCAGGATACTCCTAATGTAAGCCGGCCGGAAAAAGTAACAGATGCCTTAAAAACCAACAATATTGTGGTTATCAAAAACCACGGCGTGGTTTCTATCGCCGATGAGTTTAAAGATGCCTTTTATTTAATCGAGGAATTAGAGGAAGCGGTGAAAATGGCCGGTCTTGCCCGGCTTTTTGCTAAGAGTGAGTCGAATAAGTTTGAACAGGAACTAACAGGGAGCCTGCAAAAAACCGGAAAAGTCTATTCTATGTTTTCCCGGAAACATATCTTAACCATTGTAGATCTGATTAACCAAGATGAGGATTTTTTAAAAAAGGCAAAGGAGCTGAATTTAACAGCTCAGGTAGTTATTAAGCTGGACGAAGAAAAGGATAAGGCGTATAAATTTAATTTTCAAGAAGGAAAAATTATTAAAGTAGATTATAATGACGAGGCGCCTTTTGTTATTTCCGGGCCGGCGGATGCCTGGCGTTTGATTTTTGAAGGAAAACTTGATCCTTTTGTGGCTACTACCCAGGGAAAGTTAAAGTTGAAAGGTGAGTTAGGCAAACTCTCCCGTTGGTATGTGCCTTTTACCCGGATGTTTTCTTTATTTAAGTCTTTAAAAATTTCGTGATATAGGAGTAAAATGAGTAAGCAAAGGATTATTAACCCGGCAACCGGGAAGGTTTTGACAGAAGTTCCCCGGTTGACTGAGCAAGAAATAAAGACAGTTATCCAGACGGCGCGGCGGGCCTTTGACCAAGGCCCCTGGCCTAAGATCTCTTTATCTGAACGAAAGGATTTTCTTTTAAAGATCTCACAAGGCATTCTTGATCATGCCCAGGAGTTGGCTCAGCTGGAGACAAAAAATACCGGTAAGCCGATAAAAGAATCAACCTTTATGGATGTTCCTTCCAGCGCCAGGACCTTTGCGCATTTTGCCAATAATCTGGAGCATTACCTTAAGGACAAAAAAATAGAGTTGGATTCCGGGGTAAAAAGTCAACTGTTATATGAACCCCGCGGGGTTGTGGTTCTGATCGTTCCCTGGAATTATCCTCTTTTAATTGCTTCCTGGAAAATGGCCCAGGCTTTGGCCGGGGGAAATACCGTAATTCTAAAGCCATCGAGCCTTACCCCTTTGACTGCTTTAAAGCTGGCCGAAATTATCAACCAAGCCGGCCTGCCTGAGGGTGTAGTAAATGTGGTTAATGCCTCGGGAACAGAGGTTGGTTCTACCCTATGTTCTGATAACAGAATAGATATGATTTCTTTTACCGGCAGCACTGAAACCGGTAAAGAGATTATGCGTTTTGCTTCAGAGAGCCCGAAGAAATTAATTATGGAATTGGGCGGGAAATCAGCCGCTATCATTTTGGCTGATTGTGATATAGAAACAGCTGTGTCAGGAGTCCTTACTTCAATATTTCTTAACCAGGGCCAGATGTGCACAGCAATGTCCAGAATATTGGTAGATAAAAACATATCCGGACAATTTAAAGAGCAGTTTATACAGAAGGCAAAGAAAATAAAATTGGGCAATGGTCTGGAACCCGAAACCCAGATGGGACCTTTAATTTCCGAAACGCACCGTCAAAAGGTTGCTTCTTATGTCGAAAAAGGAAAGGCAGAGGGCGCAAGGATTCTTTGCGGAGACGGGATCCCCGAAAACCCGGAATTAAAAAATGGATTTTTCTTCAAGCCGACGGTTTTTGGGCAAGTAAACGCTGAGATGAGTATTTTTCAACAAGAGATATTCGGGCCGGTGGCCTGTATCAGCGAATTTTCCGGGGAAGAAGAGGCTGTCAGGCTTGCCAATGATAGTTCTTTTGGCCTGGCCTGCTCTATCTGGAGTAGTGATTTAGAAAAAGCAAAAAACTTAAGTGAAAAGATTAATGCCGGCACGATATGGATTAATACCTACGGTATGTTTTATAATGAGGCGCCCTACGGCGGTTTTAAACAAAGCGGCTTTGGTAAAGAATTAGGCAAAGAAGGATTTTTAGAATATACCCGGCTTAAGCATATTAATTATAATTTATCCGGTGAAAAACCCCTGGTCAGCTGCTGGTATACGCTTTAAAAAGGATAAAGGATAAAGGATAAGGGATGATAGGGATAGATATAGTAGACGTAGAGCGGATTAAAAGCGTATATCAAAAGCACGGCTTATTGTTTTTGAAAAAGATTTTAACTGATGAAGAAATTAAAGAATTGCCCTTAGAGAAGAGTCGTTATTTTTTTAAAAGCTTGAGCTGCTATATTGCCTCTAAAGAGGCGATATTTAAAGCCTGCCCTGAAAACGACCTTGATTGGAAGGATATTTCTATCCGGGATATTGCAGGAAATCCCTTAATCCACATAAAAAGGAATAGTTTTAAAAAGAAAATAAAACTATCCTTTTCCGCAACCAAAGATATTGTCTTATCCCAGGCCCTGCTTGCATAATCCGATAATTGCGATAATGAGATTTTCTTGACAGACATTGTTAAAATAGGTATAATATAAATTTGAATAGTAAAATTTTATTATATTATAGTGTAAATTTCATACTAAGCGATAAAAAATCTTCTTTGAGGTTCTTTGAGCGAAGGATCTAAATAATAAAGAATGGAGGTACAAGATGGACATTGCCAAAAAATTAAGAGAGCAGGCTGAAAGGCACCCTGATAAAACATCGATCATTTTTAAAGATAAGCAGATAAGCTTTAAGGAAATAGTCAGCAGGATAAATAAGCTGGCCAATTGGCTTCTTAAGGCAGGAATAAAAAAAGGCGACAGGGTAGCAATTTATCTTCCTAATTCACCGGAATATGCAATTTCTTACTTTGCGGTGTTTACTGTCGGGGCAGTAGCTGTGCCCCTGGATGTTCGCCTGACCGGTCAAGAATTAACAGGCGTCTTGGCGCATTCCGAGGCAGCTGTTTTAATTACCAGGCCGTTAGAGAGTTTTTCCCTGCAAGGGTTGTCAGAAAATGTTGAAGGCTTAAAAAATATCGTTGTTTGCTTCAGCGCAGAAAAGGAAAAATTCTCTTTTGATAAAATTACAGCACAGGAATCTGATGAATTGCCTGATGTTAAAATTGATGATAATGACCTGGCTGTTCTTTTTTATACCTCAGGCACCACCGGTCATCCAAAAGCAGTAATGTGGAATTATAAAAATTTAGATAATTGCCCGATGCTGTTTGAACACATCCACATTGTAGAATTATTCGATGTAATAATATGCGCGCTTCCGTTTTCTCATTCAGGGGGGTTTGTTTCTTTTCAGATAAATGCTGTTTTTGGTTCCACGCTTGTCATTATGGAGCGTTTTATACCAATAGAGTTTTTGAAAAATATTGAGAAGCACAAGGTAAGTTTTTTCTTCATGGTCCCGGCAATGTTTATTGCTCTTTTGCAATTAAAAGAGTTTGAAAAATATGACCTTTCAGGTCTTAGGGGGGCTAATGTGTTTGGCGCGCCCAGCGACCCGAATATGATCATGAGATTTGGTAAATATTGCCCCAATGCCTGTTTATTTAACGGTTGGGGTATGACTGAAACCTCGCCGCCAAACACGGTAAGCGAGCCCAATAAGATAAAGTCCGTTGGTAAGTCCGCGCCCTGGTGCGAGATAAAAATATTTGACAGCAATGACAAAGAAATTTCCCGGGGAGAAATAGGAGAGATTGTAATACGGGGCTGGCCAATAATGGCCGGCTACTATAAAGAGCCGGAGATGACCGGCCGGATAATGAACGGCGGCTGGTTTCATACCGGAGACCTGGGCTGTTTTGATGAGGAAAATAATCTTTATATCAAAGGCAGAAAAAAGGACATGATCATCGTTGGAGGACTGAATGTCTATTCTCCGGAGGTAGAACATGTTGTCCAGAGCCACCCTAAGGTAAAAGAGGCAGCAGTAATCGGGGTGCCTGATAAGCTAAGGGGAGAAGCGGTTAAAGCAGTAGTTGTATTGAAGCCTGGAGAGGAAGCGACAATAACCGAGATTAGGTCTTTCTGCCGCGAAAAATTGACACATTTCAAAATTCCCCAGATAATAGAATTTGTGAAAATCCTTCCCCGGACAAGGTCAGGAAAAGTCCAGAAAGAACTTTTAAAAGAATCAGCCCAACATGCAGCGGTTTAGCGATATTTTCAGCCGGTTTGTTATTAAATTCAGATGGTTATTTATTATACTCTGCTTGATAACCACTGTATTTTTTATTAATACCCTTAAGAACTTAAGTTTTCAGACTAACTTAGGTGATTTTGCCCCCCAAAAACACCCCTATATGCTGGTCCAGAATGAACTCACCCGGATCTTCGGCGGCCTGAATCAGGTTTCTATAGCTATTGAGAGAAAAGAAGGAGATATATTTAACTATCAAACCTTAAGTAAGGTAGACAGGATTACCAGAAAGCTCTATCTAATGGACGGCATAAACGCCGGCAGAGTTGTCTCTTTATCCGCCCGAAAGGTTAAAAATGTCATTGCAACCCCGGAAGGGTTTATCTCAGATTACCTAATGCGTTACCCGCCTCAAACCAGGGAGGGGTTAGCAAAACTGCGGATAATTTGCACCAGAAATCCTTTAATCTACGGGGTTATGGTTTCAAAAGACTTAAAGTCTACGCTTATTCAGGCAGATTTTGAGTCTTCTGTTTCTTCCAAAAGGATATTTGAGGCGTTAAACCAGATAGTGAAGCCGGAGCAGGATCCAGATACTAAAATTTATATTGCCGGCCGTCCTATTTTAGAAGGATGGCTTAATTTTTATCTTCCCAAGATGGGCAAGGTATTTTTAGGCACTCTTGTTTTGATGATTGTCGTTTTATTTATCGCCTTCAGGTCAAAAAGAGGGATAATACTACCCCTTGCTTCCAGCCTGATGGCGGTAAGCTGGGGATTGGGAAGCCTGGCGCTTCTTGGTTTTAGTCTTAACCCGGCCACGATCCTGGTTCCTTTTCTTATCCTGGCCTTAGGTATAAGCCATTCAGTGCAGTTTATAAAGCGGTATTATGAGGAAGTAAAACAGGGTTTAAAAAGCAGGCCGGCGGCGCTGATAACCTTAAAAGAGCTTTTTATCCCGGCGAGTAGTTCATTGCTTACCGACGGTATAGGATTTTTGTCTTTACTTATAATTCCTTTGGTTATGATTAAAAGCATGGCTATTGCCAGCGGTATCGGGGTGCTCAGTATATTTTTTACCACCATAACTTTTATACCCGCTGTCCTTTCGTTCCTTCCGCGGCCCAAAAAGATCGAGATAGAAAGAGAAGAGAAATTCACCATTGTTAACAGGGTATTAAGCGGGATTTCAGGCCTTATCCAGCATAGATTTGCCAGATGGACGATTATCGGTTTATTTTTAGTTCTGGCCCTGATAGGTCTTAAAGGCGCTTCTCAACTTGTAGTAGGTGATAACGAACCTGGATCAGCCATACTTTATCCGAATTCTCCTTATAATCTGGCAGAGAGTTTTGTTAACGAACAATTTAGTGGTTCCAATCCTTATTATGTCTTTATCAAAGGGGACAAGCAGGATTCTCTACTCGATAGCGGTGTCCTCAGAGAAATGGAATCACTCCAAAGATATCTACGGGATAAGATTCCCCAGATGGGTTATAGCCTGTCTTTGGTGGATTATATCAAGGGCTTAAATAGCGCTATGTTTGGCGGAGACCGTAATTACTTTGTTATTCCCAAAGATTCACGGACAATCGCAGAATACCTGTTTTTGTATTATATGTCCAGTTTTCCCGGCGACTTTGACCCGGTAGTCAGCCCTGATTATCGATTTGCTAATCTAAAAGTCGATCTTAAAGATCATAAATCTACTACCATAAAAAATATCATTACTGCAACCGAAAGTTGGGTAAAAGAACACCATCATAACAAGGCAGTAGAATTTCATTATGCCGGAGGAGACATTGGAATTATGGCGGCAATCAATCAAATTATATCCCGGGTTCTGCCGTTAAATATTATTCAGGTCTCAGTCCTGGTGTTTTTATGTATATCTGTTGCTTATGGTTCTATTGCGGCCGGCGGACTGATTTTACTTCCTTTAGGCTTTAGTATTCTTTTGACCTTTGGAATAATGGGAATGTTGGGTATTACCCTGACGGTAGAGACCCTTCCCCTGGCTGCTTTAGGAATAGGTTTGGGGGTGGATTATGGAATTTATGTTGTTAGCCGCTTCAAAAGAGAGTACTCCTTAAATAACAATTTATCGTTAAAAGAGATAGCGTATAAATCTCTGGTTACTTCAGGGAAAGCTGTATTCTTTACCTGTATAACGGTAGCTATCGGTGTATTTTCCTGGCTATTTTCGGATATCAGGCTGCAGGCAAGATTAGGGCTGGCCTTGGGCTCGCTTTTGATCTTGAATATGCTGGGCGCTTTGATATTGCTGCCTTGCCTGATTTCGATAATCAAACCAAGGTTTATTTTTAAGAAATCAAAGGTTAAAGGTTAAAAAAGTAAAAAAAGGAGGACGGAAATGCAGAATTTAAAAAGTTGTCTACTGCTGATAGCAGGGGCTTTATTCAGTGTGGTTATTTTAACAACGCCTGTTCCGGCTGAAAGTTCATTGCCCGAGGTTCCCAGGCCTTATCCGGGTATCTCGGCAGATGACCTGATGAAGATGTGGTTTGAGGTCAAATATACCACCTTTACCCGGGATATCGAATTAAAAGGGGATTATCGTCTTTTTTCTAAGAAGGGTCAGGTAATTAAGAACTGGCGATTTATCCGTTCCCGGATAGTGCTGAATAGAAAAAGCAAGGATATCAACTACAAGGACCTGATAGTGATGACCAGCCCTCCAAATGTCAAGGGGATGGGAATTCTTACCTGGACATACCTTGATACTGAAAGATTGCAGGATATCTGGTTGTGGATACCCAGTTTAAAAAAGATAAGAAGGATTTCTCCCGGCCAGGCTGAGGGTGCATTTATGGGCAGCGATCTTACCAATGCCGAAGTCTCAACCCGTAAATTCGGGGATGAAACTTATAAGTTGACAGGAGAAGAAAAATTTAAGGGTTATTATTGCGATTTTGCTGAGAAAAACTATTACCAGGGTATGGATTGCTATGTAATAGAGGCAAAGCCGAAAAATGATAGATGGTATTATACCAAAAGGATTGTCTGGATTGATAAAGCAACAGGGGCTAATATATTTGAAGAAATGTTCGATGAAACAGGCAGAAAGTTCAAAACTATCTTTAGAAGTTACAAATCTTATACTAACAGGGGTTACCCTGCTCAGATTATTCTGGAATGTAAAAACTTGAGGACAGGCAGCACTACGGTTATTAAGAATGATGAAATAAAATTTGATATAGGGTTGAAAGAAGGTCTTTTTACCGAAAAAACGTTGATGCGGAGTAGATGGTAGCTAAAACAAAGGAGATATTAGATGCGTAAAATTTTATTTGCGGTTATTGTATTAGCGTTATTTATTACTAATTCAGTATTTGCCTTAGAGCCGATGCTTGACGAGGATCTTAATGTCTCGGGTTATCTTAAGAATAAGACAGATGTCAATGTGATAGATGGCCATTTAATGAGGCTTCAAAATATATTTGAGTTAGCGGGAGAATTTAAGATCGAGGAATTTCTTTACCTGTTCGCAAAAGGCCGTTACTACTATGATGCGGTCTATGATATAGAGGATAGATATAAAAATACCAGAGGCATTGATATGAGACAGCCCGGGGACGAATGGCTAAGGGCAGCCTACATAGATTATATATCCGATAAGTTAGATATCCGGCTGGGAAAGCAGGAGGTAATCTGGGGCACGGCCGACGGAGTAAAGATACTGGATAAGATTAATCCCATTAATTACCGCTATTGGACGCTGGATGACGAGCACCTTCCTTTATGGATGTTGAAAGTGGAATATTCGCCGATAACAGACGGAACAATTCAACTGCTGGCAATTCCGGATTATGAGACGAACTTTGTTCCGCCGGCAGGCTCTCCCTGGGCAATGAGGACTTCTGAGATTGGAGAAAGAGGCCTTCAGGGCTTACAGCAAATCCCGGGTATGAATATCAGCCTTATAACCGACAAACCGGAAAAGAGGGCTGAAAACACAAAAGCAGGCCTGAGATGGTTAAGCGTTATTAATGGATTTGAATATACGCTTAATTATTTTTACGGCTATAACTATTCCCAGACCGCTTATTCTTATATGACGTTAACCTGGGTAGGTTTCCCGGTGTTTGATTACGTTCCTTCCGGTTTTACTTTAATTTCGCGTTATGAGCCGATAAACATTGCCGGCGCTTCGTTTTCCAAAACCTTAAGCGGTAATATCTGGGACGGGTTGACTATCAGAGGAGAGTTTGCCCATGTTAATAACAATAAAATAAACTATGGCCAGGACCAGGCAATAATAGCTGAAACAACAATGGAGGGATGGCCTGTCCCCGGAAAGGTAAGCGATGTGGGAGTAGTGGCGGTAGATGAATATAACTACTGTATGGGATTTGATAAATATCTTTGGACAAACTGGCTGTTCAGTTTTCAGGTCATCCAATTTATAACAGTTCCCCGCGCTGATTACGGAAAGGACCGGGGTAATGTCTTGTTATTCGGTCCGACCAGAGGCCCTCTTGATGAGATGGAAACCATGCTCTCTTTAAAAGTTTCAACCGATTTTATGCATGCCAGGTTAAAACCGGAGGTGCTTATTTTGTACGGTGATGATAACGATTGGAAGATTAGCCCTAAAATATCTTATGATATTAGCGATGATCTGATGGTTACTGCCGGTGCCCATATATTCGACGGTGAGCCATCCCAGCTGAGCGGACAGTTCAGTGACCATGACCTGGCGTTTATGGAATTAAAATACGGATTTTAGAGGCCTTTATAAAAACCGTTTCTCTCGTTCCCTGTCCTCATTTTTCTTGACAATAGCCTTTATCCAAAGTAAGATGATAATTGTTTATTTTATTGTCAGGGAATTAAATATGTTTTTCGGGCGCAAAAAAAAGGTTTTTGAAGTAAATTCCCAGGCCAGCAATCTTTTATTAGACGCTGTAGCCTACCCGGTAGTCATTATAGATTTAAATTCTTTAATTTTAACCTGCAATCAGGCGCTGGCTGAACTGTTGGGTTATGCCAGGGAAGATATGACAGGAAAACCTTTTGATTTTATCCTGTCCGCACAAGAGACAAACAGTTCGGATATAATCAGGGATATCAGGCGGGGTTCTTTCAAAGATCGCGACGTATATTTCGAAAATAAAGCAGGCAAAAATATTTCCGTTATTTTCAGCGCAAGGCTTTTGACTTATGGACAGAATGTCCGCAGCATAGTCGGTGTTGCCCGGGACGTGAGAAGGGCGGTGGAGTATATGGAACAGGTCTCGATTTATAGAAATACCCTGGCCCGGAAGACTAAGGAATTAGAAAAAGCCAATGTTGAATTAGGAAAAACCCAGGAACAGTTAATCCAGACAGAGAAACTGGCAGTGGTAGGGCAGTTGTCTTACGGCCTGGCGCATGAAATAAAAAACCCATTGGGCATTATTCTTCAAGGGGTCGGGGTGTTAGAAAAGGAAATATCTCCCGATAACCAGCAGCAACTCGAAACCTTAGATATAGTTAAAAAAGCGGTGTTCCGGTCAGACAAGATCATAAGGTCTCTTTTCGATTTTTCAAAGAAAAAGTCTTTAGAACTTAAGCTTCAGGATATAAATAAGGTAATTGACTTTTCGATAGAACTAACTCAGCACCAACTGAAAGCCGGAAGTATAAATATAGTCAAGGACTATACGAAAGTACTTCAGGTATACATAGATGAGGATCAGATGAAGCAGGTTTTTGTAAATATCATTTTAAATGCTGTCCAGGCCATGCCCGCCGGCGGGCGCCTGCGGTTTAAGACTTTTATCCAGAAGTCGACGAAGCTGGGAGACGGCGCAGGGAGAAGGACGTCGGATATTTTTAAGTTTGGAGAAAAGGTTGTTGTTGTCGAGGTTGAAGACACGGGGATTGGCATTTCCGAAGATAACCTCAGAAAGATATTTGATCCTTTTTTTACCTCTAAAAGGCCGGGTAAGGGAATGGGTTTGGGGTTGAGCATTACGCAGTCAATAATCGATAACCACCAGGGGTTAATAAGAATAGAAAGTGAGCAGGGGAAAGGCACAAAGGTTATTATAGCCCTGTCTGCCATTACAGATAAGAAAGGAAGGTGAGAATATTGGCCAAAAAGAAAATACTGGTAATTGATGATGAAAAGGACTTTTGCCAGTTAACAAAGATGAATCTGGAAGCTTCGGGTGAATTTGAAGTTACGACAGCCATCAGCGGAAGCGAGGGAATCAACCTGGCTAGAAAATACCGGCCGGATTTGATATTACTTGATATTATTATGCCGGGAATGGATGGCGCGGTGGTAGCCGACGAACTGACTCACGATGAAACTACAAAGGATACTCCGATAGTGTTTCTCACGGCAGTAGTTAGGAAAAAAGAGGTGACAGACAACAAAGGAGTAATAGGCACCCGGCAGTTTATTGCTAAGCCAGTGACCAAGGAAGAACTTTTAGTCAAAATCAGAACTTTGCTTAACAAATAACGATAGTCCCCTTACCTAAAAGTTGTTTGATTTTGCGGCCAGATTATGGTATAACAACAAGATATAACAACAGACAGAAGGTAAAATGGCCAAGATATACCCCTTCCAGGGAATTCTTTATAATCAAGAAAAGATCAAAGACATATCAAAAGTAACAGCTCTTCCTTATGATGTCATATCTAAGCGGGTGCAGGATGATTATTATCAGCTCGATAGCTATAATATTATCCGCCTGATACTGGGTAAAACCCGGCCGGATGATAATCAATTCGATAATAAATATACCCGGGCAAGGGATTTTCTTGAACAGTGGATAAAGTCTGATATATTAAAACAGGATAAAGAAGCGTCTATTTATCTGTATAAACAGGATTATAGTATCTTTCAGCAGCGACATACAAGAAAAGGTCTTATAGTTTCAGTAAGGCTGGAGGATTTTGAGGATAAAATAATCCTGCCCCATGAACGGACTTTCTCCGCTCCCAAAGAAGATCGATTGCAGCTTATCAAGGCAACCCGGGCAAACCTTAGCCCGATATTCGCGTTTTATGAAGGCGATGGTAATGGCGTGGAGCAAATTATGGCGGCTTACAGCAAGAAACAGCCGATCATTGGTCTGAGGGACAATGATAAGATAGAACATAAATTATGGGCTATAAACCAGCTTCAAGACATACAAATTATAACGGATTACCTAAAGGACAAATCTATTTTTATAGCCGACGGCCACCATCGCTACGAAACTGCATTGAATTTCAGGAACGAGGTGAAGAGAGAAAAAGGGCAATTTAGCGGCGAAGAGCAATACAATCGTATTATGGTTTATTTGGTCGATATCAATCAGAGCTTTACTGTTTTGCCTACGTACCGGGTAATAAAGGGGCTTGAAAATATAGATTTAGGCAAGCTGAAAGAGTTTTTTTGGGTGAAGACGGTCAAAAATAATGAATTATTGAGCCGGATGAAAAAAGAAGATCAGCAGCACGCATTCGGGATGTATTATAAAAAGAAAAGTTACCTGCTCATTCTTAGGGATGAACTTGTGCTTGAGCAGTTGATTGACAGCCGGGAATTAAAAATATGGAAAAAACTGGACGTAATGATATTGCATAAGTTGTTGATCGAGCATATCCTTGGCCTGGATAAAAAAGATATAGGCTATAGCAGCGATGAAAAAAAGGTGGTTGAGCTTGTAGATAAGGAAGAATTTCTGGCAGCGTTGTTTCTCAATCCGGTACGGATAGAGGAGTTTAAGGCTGTAACCAAGGCCCACCGTTTGATGCCCCAGAAATCGACGTATTTTTACCCTAAGCCGTTAAGCGGATTGGTAATAAATAAGTTTGGGTAAAGGAGAATAAATAATGGTAAAGATCAGGAGGACGTTAATCAGCGTATCTGACAAGCAGGGTATAAAGGAATTTAGCGCCGGGCTTCATGGTTTAGGCGTGGAAATTCTGTCTACAGGAGGAACGGCAAAACTGCTTAAACAGGCGGGTATTCCGGTAAAATTAGTATCTGATTATACCGGTTTTCCGGAGATGCTGGACGGCCGGGTTAAAACACTTCATCCCAAGATACACGGGGGGCTGTTAGCTCTGAGAAAAAACCCCGAACATATGGAACAGATAAAAAAAGCCTCGATCGACCCGATAGACATGGTAGTGATCAACCTCTATCCGTTTGAGAGGATCGCAGCCAAACCTGATGTTAAATTAGAAGAGGTCATAGAAAATATAGATATCGGCGGGCCGTCAATGCTTCGTTCAGGCTCGAAGAACTTCAGGGATGTAGCAGTGGTTTCCAATCCGGATAGATATGAAGCAATTCTAAAAGAGATGGAAGAAAATGATTGCACCTTAAGCGATAACACCCTGAGGAACTTAGGTATCGAAGTGTTTAGGCTGACATCGCAATATGATCAAGCTATATATGATTATTTAAAACAGAATACGAAGGACAAAACACCAGGGATTTGGCTTGGAACAGAAAGCACAGGGGGATTTCCCGATAGTTTAAATTTAAGTTTTGAAAAAGTGCAGGATTTAAGATATGGAGAGAATCCGCACCAGAAGGCGGCTTTTTACAAAGAGAAAAGTCCTGCCCGGTCAGGCGTGGTTGGGGCCAGGCAGCTTCACGGCAAGGAACTTTCATTTAATAATATAATTGACCTGAATGCTGCCTTAGAGATTATCGGGGAGTTTGAGGAGCCCGCGGCAGTGATTATTAAACATACCAACCCTTGCGGAGCAGCATTGGGAAATACCCTGGATCAGGCCTATAAAAAGGCGCTGGAATGCGACCCATTAAGCGCTTTTGGAAGCATCATTGGGCTAAATAAGACCGTAGACGCTTCCACGGCCGCAAGTATTATCTCAGCCGGTTTTGTAGAGGTGATAGTTGCTCCTGATTATGAGCAAAACGCGTTAGCTGAGCTTGAGAAAAAGAAAAATTTAAGGATTTTAGAGATAGGGCCGATACTTCACAAATCTCAGAACATGGTCGATTTTAAAAAAGTAGTAGGAGGATTACTGGCTCAGGATTATAACCAGAAGAGTGTTTTAAAAGAAGAATTAAAGGTTGTTACTGATAGCGTTCCCGGCGATAGCGAAATAGACTCGCTGATTTTTGCCTGGAGAATTTGTAGACATGTTAAATCTAATGCCATTGTTCTGGTTAAGGGCAGCTGCACAATAGGCATTGGCGCGGGCCAGATGAGCAGGGTCGATTCAGTGATTATTGCCCGCAGAAAAGCAGGAGAAAGATCAAAAGACTCGGTCCTGGCCAGCGATGCCTTTTTCCCCAAACGGGATGCAATAGACGCGGCTGCCCGGGCAGGAGTAAGGTCCATAATCCAACCCGGCGGCTCAATCCGTGACCAGGAAATAATTGATGCCTGTAATGAGCATAAGATCAGTATGGTATTTACCGGGACGAGGCATTTTAAGCACTAAAGTATAAATATTAATAAATCAAATTAGGTCATAAAAAAGTCATAAGTTTTAAGTCATAAGTCATATTAAGTCATAATAAAACTTATGACTTATGACTTATGACTTTAGTGTTTTAAAGTTAGGATTCAATTGTTTAAAATGAATTACAAACAGGCTCTCGAGTATCTTGATTCTTTTATTGATTACGAAAAGATTATAGATTATCCCTATAACGCTT
>JAYELI010000042.1:0-15746 GCA_034717435.1 Candidatus Omnitrophota bacterium | reverse complement strand
TATGACTTATGACTTTAGTGTTTTAAAGTTAGGATTCAATTGTTTAAAATGAATTACAAACAGGCTCTCGAGTATCTTGATTCTTTTATTGATTACGAAAAGATTATAGATTATCCCTATAACGCTTCTTTGAATTTGCGAAGGATGGAGAGGCTTTGTGAGTTCTTTGATAATCCGCAAGAAACATTTAAGTCCATTCATATTGCCGGGACAAAGGGTAAGGGTTCGGTAGCAGCTGCAATTAGTTCTATACTTAAAGAGAATGGCCTGAAGGTCGGCCTTTATACCTCACCCCATTTGATTTCGCCGAGAGAAAGAATAAGAGTGATGAGCAAAAGCTTACAGCCCATAGCCCATAACTCACAGCCTGATTTATTAGGTTTAGAAGGAATGATTTCTGAAGAAGAAGCCGCTTCGTTTATCGAAAAAGTAAAACCAGCGGTTGAAGAGATCCGGCAGAACAAGGATCTTGGCGAGATTAGTTTTTTCGAAATTTATACGATCCTGTCCTTTTTGTATTTTGCCCGTAAAAACGTTGATATCGCGGTACTGGAAACAGGGATGGGGGGAAGGTTAGATGCCACTAATGTGGTCAGGCCGCTGGTAGCTGTTTTTACTCCAATAAGCCTTGACCATACCGATAAATTGGGCCCGCATTTAACTGATATTGCCCGGGAAAAAGCAGGGATAATCAAACAGGGATGTTCAGTTGTTAGCTTGACTCAGCCTGAAGGGGTAACCGAAATTATAAAACATGCCTGCAGTCAGAAGCGAGCCCCTTTTCATCAGGTTAATGGACAAACTTATGATGAGTATGCAGGACTGTTCTCTCTTAGCGGCCGCTATCAACGGCAGAATTTAGTCTTGGCTCTCGAAGTTATTAAGAGATTAGAAAGATACAACATTAAGGTATCATCCGATTCAATAAAAAGAGGGTTAAAAAAAGTTGTTTGGCCGGGAAGGATGCAGGTTATTGAAAAATCACCTCTTTTGATACTGGACGGCGCCCAAAACCGTGCTTCGGCAGGGGCGTTAAGAGAGTCTCTCAAAGATTTTTCTTTTGACAATTTAATTCTCCTGCTGGGTGTTTCAGCCAATAAAAATATAGAAGGGATAGCCGGGGAACTTTGCCCGCAGGCCAGGCAGGTTGTTCTGACAAAGGCGGATAATCCCCGGGCAACTGAACCAGAAGTGCTTGAGCTTGAGGTTAAGAAATATTGTCAGAATACAGTTTTGACGAGATCAATAAAAGAAGCATTGGCAGAAGTTAGGCAGGTTGCCTCAAAAGATGATTTAATTCTGGTGACCGGTTCACTTTATCTGATAGGAGAGGTGTTAAAACTAGACTCTAAATAAATCAAATTAGGTCATAAAAAAGTCATAAGTTTTAAGTCATAAGTTATAAGTGAAACCTATGACCTATGACTTATAACCGTAGTACTTTGAAGTTAGGATTTGATAACGGGCTATTATGAGTAAATTAATTTCGCTAGAGGATACAATTGCCGCTATTTCAACGCCGATCGGTGAAAGCGGTGTGGGTATTGTCCGGCTGAGCGGAAAAAATGCGCTGGCGATTGCTGACAAAATATTTAAGTCTAAGAACGGCAAAAAGCCTTCCGAGTTTCAAACATTTACCACACATTACGGCTATATTGGCGTAAATTCTGAGCTGATTGACGAGGTTATTCTGACGGTGATGCGCGCGCCCCGGACATATACCAGGGAGGACGTTGTTGAGATCAATTGTCATAGCGGGGTGGTCCCTTTAAAAAGAATCCTGGACCTGACGATTAGTTCAGGGGCAAGGCTTGCTCAGCCAGGCGAGTTTACCAAACGGGCTTATTTGAACGGCCGGATAGACTTAAGCCAGGCAGAGGCGGTTTTAGATATTATTAAGTCCAGGACTGACCGAAGCCTGAAGTGCGCGTTTAAACAATTAGAAGGAGGGTTATCTAAAGAGATTAATTCGCTACGTGATAAAATACTTGATATATCTGCCAATCTGGAGGCGAGGATAGATTTTCCAGATGATATAACCAGCCCTTTAGAACTAAACTCCAGGGTTGATGACATAATTAAAAACATGGAAAGGCTGGTAAGTTCTTTTGAACAAGGGCAGATCTTACGGGAAGGCCTTTCAATGGTCATTTGCGGTAAGCCAAATGTTGGTAAATCAAGCCTGATGAATGCCTTGTTAAAAAAAAATCGGGTAATAGTCACTCCTTTACCTGGTACTACCAGGGACACGATAGAAGAGCAAGTAGACATAAAAGGCCTGGCATTAAGGATTATTGATACGGCGGGATTGACTGAAGAAACAGATTATATCGGCTACCTTACCGCAAAAAGGGCTGATGCGATGATAGCCGAGGCAGATCTGATACTGTTTATGCTTGACGCTAGCCGGCCTTTGAGTGATGAAGATAAAAGGGTGGCTGATAAGATCAAGGATAAAAAACTGATAGTGGTGATAAATAAAATAGACTTACCCCTGAGAATAAAATTAGATCAGATAAAAAAGGCAGTAAAGGCTAAAAAAATAGTCAAAATTTCCGCTACCCGAAAAACAGGTCTGGAGTTGTTGGAAGAAGCTATTTTAGAAATGGTTTTCCGGGGCAAGCCGACTTTGAATGATAATGAGCCGTTGGTCAGCAACCTCAGGCATAAAGACGCATTAGTCAAAACATTAGAATTTATGATTAAAGTTCAGGATGGCTTAAAGCAGGATGCATTGCCGGAAATTATAGCATTTGATTTAAAAGACGCAATGGACAGCCTGGGAACAGTGTCCGGCGAGACAACGTCCGAGGATCTATTAGAACAGGTTTTTTCACAGTTTTGCATTGGGAAATAAAATGGATAAAAAAAAGATAGAGCAGGCGGTTAAAGCGATACTTAAAGCAGTGGGTGAAAACTCCCAAAGGCCGGATCTTTTAGGGACGCCCAAGAGGGTCGCTGAAATGTACGAAGAGGTCTTAAGCGGGATAAATAAAGACCCCGGCAGGGAGCTGGAAGTTCTTTTAGCAGAGGGCCACGATGAAATAGTCCTTTTGAAAAATATCCCTCTCTATTCTGTTTGTGAACATCACCTTCTTCCGTTTATTGGCAAGACACATGTAGCATATATTCCCAAAGGTAACAGGGTAACAGGACTTAGTAAGCTTGCCCGGGTTGTAGATATATTGGCCAAGCGGCTTCAGGTTCAGGAAAGGCTTACTACCCAAATAGCCGATGTTATTATGAAAAAATTAAAGCCCCAGGGAGTGCTGGTGGTAATTGAAGCAGAGCATCTTTGTATGACCATGAGGGGAGTGAAGAAACCGGGCAGTGTTACTGTTACCAGCGCGGTAAGGGGGATATTCAGGACAAATGAAAAGACGCGTTCGGAAGCGCTTGCTTTAATAAAAATGTAAAAGAGGAAAAGTTGGTGAAAAAAATACTCAGTGACTTAAAGATCGCTCAAATCGCAAAGTTGAGGCCGATTGCTCAAATAGCCGGGAAAATAGGCGTTAAAGAAAAAGAATTGCAGTTATACGGCAAATATAAAGCCAAGGTGTCGCTTGGAATATTGAAGAGACCGGCAAACAGACCGGACGGTAAATATGTCGACATTACAGCCATTACCCCGACCCCTTTGGGAGAAGGTAAGACAGTGACTACTATCGGCCTGTCAATGGCGCTTAATAAAATAGGCAAGCCGGCTATAGCTGTTATCCGTCAGCCTTCATTGGGTCCGGTGTTTGGAATTAAAGGCGGAGCAGCCGGAGGAGGATATTCCCAGGTAGTGCCAATGGAAGATTTTAATTTACATTTTACCGGCGATACACATGCTGTGGGGCTGGCCCATAATCTCCTGGCCGCTTTTTTGGATAACTCTATATTAAAAGGGAATAAATTAAACATAGATCCTTTGACAATTACCTGGAAAAGAGTGATAGATATTAACGACAGGTTTTTACGTAATATCATTATTGGCCGGGGCGGTAAAAATAACGGATTTCCCCGAAAAAGCGGTTTTGATATTACCGCAACCAGCGAGGTAATGGCGATATTGGCCCTTACTACGGATCTTTTCGATTTGCGCAGGCGTCTGGGAAAGATTACCGTGGCGTCTACTTATGATGGTGAGCCGATAACTGCTGATGACTTGAAAGCAGCCGGGGCAATGACGGTCCTTTTAAAGGACGCGATTAAGCCTACCCTGATACAAACGCTGGAAAATACTCCCTGTCTGGTTCATACCGGCCCATTTGCCAATATTGCCCATGGGAATTCTTCAATAATAGCGGACAAGATCGGTATGAAATTAACCGATTATGTAGTTACTGAAAGTGGATTTGGCGCGGATTGCGGGGCAGAGAAATTTTTTAATATTAAATGTCGTTATTCTAAACTTAAGCCGAGTTGCGCGGTTATTGTAGCTTCTATTCGGGCGCTGAAGATGCATAGCGGAGATTTTAAAATAGCTGCCGGAAAGCCTTTTGACCTTGGCTTGCTAAAGGAAAATATAGATGCGGTAGAAAGGGGATGTTTAAATTTAGAAAAACAGATAGAAAATTTACGGATTTTTGGTATTCCGATAGTTGTGGCGATCAATAAATTCAAACAGGATACGGATGGGGAAATAGAGGTAGTTCGTAAGAGGGCATTGGATAGCGGTGCTGAAGACGCGGTAGTAAGTGAGCTCTGGGCCCGGGGCGCAAATGGCGGAAAGGTCTTAGCCCGGGCAGTGATCAAGGCCTGCGGTAAAAAAAGCAGTTTCAGATATCTTTATCCGTTAGATATGCCGATAAAGAAGAAGATCGAAAAGATAGCTGTAGATATATATGGCGCTAAGAAAGTCAAATATTCGTCTTTGGCCGAGAAAAAAATATTGTTATATACTAAAAGAGGTTATGATAAATTGCCTGTTTGTATGGCCAAAACCCATCTTTCTCTCTCTCATAATCCCAAGTTAAAGGGCAGGCCCATTGGTTTTACACTTCCGATTCGCGATATCAATGTCTCGGTAGGGGCAGGATTTTTATATCCTCTTTGCGGTAAAATGAGAACTATGCCCGGCCTACCCTCTGTCCCGGCGGGGACAGAGGTGGATATTGATAAGAGCGGGAAAACAGTGGGACTGTTCTGAGAAAAAACACCAATGGGCAATGGGCTGTGAGCTGTGGGCTATGTGCTAAAAAGCTCATAGCTTATTATCCTTCGTCCCTCGTCTTTCGGAACGTGGAGGTAATGGAATGGAAGGGAGTTTAAAATGTATGGAGATGTGTTAAAAGAATATTTAGATGATTTAGCCGGTAAAAAGTCTACACCCGGAGGCGGGAGTGTATCTGCCCTGGTAGGGGCCTTAGGGGTTAGCCTTATGAGCATGGTGGCGCATTTTAGTGAGGGATTAACAGAGCCGGTTTTAGATATAAGATCCAGGTTGATTGTATTAATCGATGAGGACGTAACGGCTTTCGGAAAAGTTATGCAGGCCTATAAGATGCCCCGGGAAAGCTCGGAGCAAAAGTCTAAAAGGACCGAGGCTGTTCAGGAAGCTCTTAAAACTGCCTTAAGCCCTCCGCTGAATGTATGCCTGTTATGCTATGAGGCGATTAAGATCTGTAAATCTTCCCTGGCAACAGCCAATATTAATTTGATCAGCGACGTGGGAGTAAGCGCTGTTTTATTAGAAGGCGCATTTTATTCGGCATATCTCAATGTTAAGATAAACTTGAAATATTTAAAGGACCAAAAGATTATCGGAGAAGTTAATCAGACACTAAAACCCCTGGCCAAAGAAATAGTTAATTATCGGCAGGTTATCTATCAGGAGGTCAGCAAGAGGATGGACGAGAAAAAATGAGCGCTATTATATTAGATGGCAGGGCGATGGCCCGTTCGTTGAAAGACGGGTTAAGGCAAGAAATAGAGAAGCTCAAGCGCAAGTATAGGACTATTCCCCGGTTAGCTGTTATTCAAATAGGTCAGAGTCCGGACCTGGTTATTTACCTCAGGTCTCAGGAAAGAACAGCCCAGACCCTGGGGATAGAACACCGGGTATATAAATTGAAGCCTAACATAAAAGAAAAAAAAGTAATCGAATTAATTAAGGATCTAAATGAGAACAGGCAGATAAACGGAATTATGATTCAAAGACCTTTTCCGGCTCATCTAAACTGGCAGGAGATAAGCAGGTTTATAACTCCGCAAAAAAACACAGAGATGATCTCTCCCACAGTTCTGGCGATAATAGAATTGATCGAGGCAGCGAAAGTGGACTTAAAAGGCAAAGAAGCAGTAATTATCGGCCGCAGTGATATAATAGGCAGGCCCTTAGCAATGTGTTTACTCGATAGAAGAGTCACGGTTACTATCTGTCATACAGCTACCCGGGATATGTTGTTTCATACCAAGCGGGCTGAGATCCTGGTGGCCGCTGCCGGAAAACCGCGGTTAATAAAGCCCGCGATGGTTAAAAAAGGCGCCATAGTGATTGACGTAGGGATAAACAAAGTTGACGGGAAAATAATGGGCGATGTGGAATTTGAAGGCGTGGTGAAAAAGGCGGGTTTTATTTCTCCGGTGCCCGGAGGCGTAGGACCTCTTACGGTTGTTATGCTGATGAGAAACGTGGTCAATGCTTTTAAATCGCAGAGAACTAAAAAATAGTCAGTTATAATATAACCGGAGGTTATACCGGGGAGTAGAGTTGATCAGAAAGATTTCAGATATTTTTAAAGAGAAAGATCAAACCTGTTCGTTTGAATTTTTTCCCCCGAAGACAGAACAGGGTGAGATCAAGTTGTTTAAGACTGCCGGTGAACTTAAAAAACTCAGGCCTGATTTTTTCTCGGTGACATATGGAGCGGGCGGAGGTTCCAGGGAAAAGACCATCAGGATAGTGGATGAGCTCCAGAAGCGTTTTGCCATACCCGCAATGCATCATTTTACCTGTACCGGGCATAGCCGGGCAGAACTTAAAAAGATAATTGACCGGATGAGGGAGAAAAATATCCGTAATGTCCTGGCCTTATACGGGGATCTTCCCAGGGGAGTTGATGCCTCTAAGCCTGTTCGGGATGACTTAGAATATTGTTATCAACTCTGCGAGATGTTAAGGTCTCACGGTGATTTTTTCAGTGTTGGGGTTGCCGGATTTCCCGAAGGCCACGTGAACTCGCCTGATAAAGAAACAGATTCAAAGTATCTCAAGGTCAAACTGGATGCTGGCGGGGAGTTTGTAATAACCCAGCTTTTTTTTAATAATCAGGATTATTTTGAATATCTGAAACGCGTAAGAAAAATAGGCGTTACCCAGAGGATTATCCCCGGTATTTTGGCAATAACCAATTATCAAAGCTTGATAAAGTTTTGTGCTGATTGCGGGGCGAGGATTCCCCGGCAGGTCCATGATATATTTAAGCCGCTTGTCGGCAATGAGCAGGCTACTTATAAAGCCGGTGTTGAATTTGCGGTTAAGCAATGTAAGGATCTCCTTGACGGAGGGGCGCCGGGACTGCATTTTTTTACCTTAAATAAAATTGACCCTGTGCGGGAAATTTTAAGTAAGTTGTTAAATTGATGAACTGTTAAATTGTTAAAAGGGGTGATATATTATGGCAATTGTGACGCAAGAGATAAAATTAAAAACCAAAGGTGATACGGATATTATAAATATCACTGATCAAGTCAGAAAATACATAGAATCCGGCAGCTTAAAGAACGGGGTTGTGACCGTGTTTGTCCCGGGTTCAACAGCAGGTCTTACGACCATAGAATATGAACCGGGCTTGATAAAAGATATTGAAAGGCTTTTTGAGGAACTTGCCTCAAAGAGAAAAGATTATAGCCACAACTTGACCTGGCAGGATGGAAACGGCTATTCACACGTAAGGGCAGCGCTTTTAGGGCCCAGCTTGAGCGTGCCGTTTACAGCTAAAAAGCTTTTACTCGGCACCTGGCAGCAGGTTGTGCTGATAGATTTTGATAATCGGCCGAGGTCGCGGAACGTAATAGTGCAGATAGCCGGGGAGTAACCGCTAAACTGCTAAATTGCTAAACTGTTATCTGCGACCATCTGCGTGCAATCTGCGAAAATCTGCGTTAAAAATATTTTTTAGATAAGCTATTAAGTTGATATTATAAAAGGATATGAAACCAATATTGCAATTAGCGTTGGATTTTTTGAATTTGAATCGGGCACTTAAAGTGGCTGAGGAGGCTGTAAAAGGCGGTGTGGATTGGCTGGAGGCAGGAACGCCTTTAATAAAGAGCGAAGGCCTGGATGTTGTAAGAAAGCTTAGGGAAACATTTCCCAAAAAGACGATTGTGGCAGACTTAAAGATTATGGATGTAGGCAGGATCGAGACAGAGGCAGCGGCCAAGGCCGGGGCTGATATAATTTGCGTTTTAGGCCTTGCTTCTGACAGCACAATTCGGGAATGCGTGGAAGCGGGAAGAAATTACGGGGTAAAGATAGAGGCTGATCTTATCGAAGTTAAAACTTTAGATATAGAAAGACGGGCAAAGCAGATTGAAAAAATAGGGGTTGATTATATAGGAGTACATTGTGCTATTGATGAACAAATGAAGGGGAAGGACCCGTTTCTAAGATTACGCAAAGTAGCAAAGGCAGTTAAAATACCCGTGGCCTGTGCAGGCGGGATAAACTCTGAAAGTGCTCCCCGGGCGCTAAAAGCCGGAGCCGGCATTGTGATAGTCGGCGGCGCGATAACCAAGGCTAAATCACCTGAGGAGGCAGCCGGTGGGATAAAAAAGGCCATGACTACCGGTGTGGCCTTAAAGACTAAATTCTTTAAAAGGGTTTCGATAAATGAGGTCTATAAAATTTTAAAAAATGTTTCTACTCCTAATCTTTCAGACGCAATGCATAGAAGCGGAGATTTAAAGGGTATCTCTGCGGTTTGTGAAGGATTAAAGATGATCGGTGAAGCGTTGACTGTCCGGACATATCCTGGTGATTGGGCCAAGCCTGTTGAGGCAATTGACCGGGCAGAGCCGGGCCAGGTTATAGTAATAGATGCCGCAGGTGCAGGGCCGGCGGTATGGGGAGAGCTGGCGACCCACGGCGCAATCCAACGCAAGCTTTCCGGAGTGGTAATAGACGGGGCAGTCCGGGATACTTCCGAGATACGCAAGTTGAAATTTCCGGTATTTTCCAGGTTAATAATGCCTACAGCCGGTGAACCTAAAGGCTTTGGGGAGATAGGTGTTCCGGTGACAACGGGGGGAGTAAAGATTTATAGTGGTGACTGGATAGTAGGTGATGACGACGGGTTAGTCTGCATACCCCGTGACAGGGTAGTTGAGGTTACTAACAGAGCGATGGGAGTTTTAGAGCAGGAGAATAGATTAAGACAGGAGATTGATCAAGGGTCTACTCTGGGGAAGGTGATAGAACTGCTCAGGTGGGAGAAAAAATAAAAACTGCTAAATTGCTGAATGGTTAAACTGTTAAATTGAAAAGAAAAACTGTTAAAAGTTCAGAAAAATATAGAAGCTGGGTAACAAGCAAGGATCTGGTAAATTTTGAAGTGCTTGAGGGAGAGTCTGATCTTTTTATCTCGGCTAAAAAGAAATTAACAGTTCAGGCAGAGCGCCTTACTCGAAAGTGCAGAAAGACCATCCAGGATCATATTGCGCGTTATCCCCGTTTCAAAGATAGCTTACAACCAATAAACAAAAGATCGAGCTCTATTCCTCAAATTGTAAGAGAAATGCTTAGTGCCTCTCGAGTGGCCAATGTGGGTCCGATGGCTGCAATAGCCGGGGCAGTGGCAGAATATGTAGGCAAAGGGATTTTAGATTTTTCTTCTGAAGTAATAGTTGAAAACGGCGGGGATGTCTTTATTAGAAGCTCTCAGGACAGAATAATGGGTATTTATACCGGTGAGTCGGTCTTAAGCGGTAAGGTGGCTCTTAGGCTTACTGGTCTTGAGGCAGGCTTAGGAGTATGCACTTCTTCTGGTAAGATCGGGCACTCTCTGAGTTTCGGTAAGGCTGATAGTGTAACGGTTATTTCTGATTCCGCACCCCTTGCTGATGCCGCAGCCACAGCCGTTGGTAATATAGTTAAAACTCCCGACAATATTAATCAGGGAATAGAACGGGCTAGAGAGATTAAAGGGGTAAAAGGAGTTGTAATTATTGTTGGTAAGAAACTTGGCATCTGGGGCGAGGTGGAAATAATATAAATAAACACGTTAGCTATGAGCTGTGAGCTTTGAGCTTTGAGCTATGAGTTTTAGCGCACAGCCCATAGCTCACGGCTCATATGTAATTTGTATATTCAGGGGGGATTAAAGATGATATCCAAGAAAATAGTTCTACGTTTTCCGCGTAATTTAGTTGACCAACCGATTGTTTCCCGCCTGGTTAAGGAATATGATCTTTCGTTCAATATCCTCCAGGCAAAAGTTACTCCTGATGAAGAAGGGTTGATGATCGTAGAGCTTTCCGGCGAAGAGCCAAATTGTAATAACGGGATCAATTATTTACAAAAGTTAGGGGTAGGTCTGCAGCTTTTAGAAAAGGATGTCCATCGTAACGATAACCGCTGTACTCAATGCGGAGTTTGTACTGTTATCTGCCCGACCGGTGCCTTGTTTATGAACAGGGAGGATATGACGGTCGGCTTTGATGTTTCCAAATGCACGGGTTGTGAACTTTGCGTATCTGCTTGCCCGCCGGGGGCCATGGAGGTAAAACTGCTCTAAAGAGGTTTTTCATCCTTCCTGTGATGGGCAACCCTATTAAAGACACCATCTTTAAATGCAGTCAGGATAAGCCGAGGTCAGTGACGGCATGATCATAAGATCTGTAACTGTGGGACAGATGAAGGCCAATTGTTATATTCTGGGCTGTAAAAAAACCAGGCAGGCCGTGATTATTGACCCCGGCGATGATTATCAAAAGATTATCAACTGCCTTAAGCAGGAAGGGTTAGAGCCGAAAATAGTTATAAATACGCATGGCCACATAGATCACATCGCTGTAAATGATAAATTTAATCTTCCGATATATATTCACGAACTGGACGCTGAATGTTTAATAAATCCCACGAAAAATTTATCCGCGTTTTTTGGTCCGGGTTATACCTCACCAACGGCTGTCCGTTTGTTAAAAGACAAAGACGAAATAGAAGTAGGTGAAATAAATTTAAGAGTCATTCATACTCCCGGCCATACACCGGGCGGGATATGTTTAACCACCGATAATATCGTTTTTACCGGGGATACCCTGTTTTGCCGGGGGATTGGCAGGACGGATTTTCCCGGCGCATCAGAGAAAGACCTTATTGCCTCAATAAAAGAAAAGATTTTTGCGCTTAGCGATAAGACAGTTGTTTATCCCGGTCACGGGCCTTATTCTACTGTTGGCAGTGAAGCTGTGTTTATGAAAAAACAGAGTATGCTGTGAGCTGTGGGCTGTGAGCTTTGAGTTAAGCTCATAGCTCATAGCTTGCAGCCCATAAGAGTTATTTGAAAGGAAGGTGAAAGATATGGCGAAGATCTTGATAGTTTATTATTCCCGGAGCGGTAATACCAGAAAAATGGCTTCTTTTGTTGAAAGCGGCGTAAAGGCGGAAGGCATGGAAGTGACCTTAAAAGACGTGATTAAAACCAAAGCTGAAGAATTGCTTGATTATGACGGTATTATTATTGGCTCGCCGACTTATTACGCCAGTATGGCGGCTGAAATAAAAAAAATTTTCGATGACAGCGTAAGTTTTCACGGACAACTTGAAGGTAAGGTAGGTGCGTCCTTTTCTTCAGCAGCGAATATTGGAGGAGGAAATGAGACAACTATAACCGATATATTGAACGCGATGATCGTTCACGGAATGATAGTCCAGGGTAATCCTAAAGGAGACCATTACGGCCCTGTTTCCATTGGCCCTCCTGATGAGCGCGTTGAGAAACAGTGTAAAATATTAGGACAAAGAGTGGCTAGGTTGCTGAAAAGGCTCAAATGAGGGCGCAAAGAAAAGTAAGGAGAATAGATAAATGAAAGAATGTAATCTCAAAGAGAACAAAGCAAGGTGTAATTGCACCTATGAACCTTGTGACAAAAAGGGTATTTGCTGCGAATGCATAAGGTACCATCAGAAATTAGGCGAGCTTCCGGCCTGTTTTTTTCCCGATGATGTAGAAAAAACATACGATCGATCCATCGAAAAATTTATCGAGGTTCATCAGAAAAAAAGGTAAAGATCATTATGCCGGAACTGCCGGAAGTAGAAACAATTAAAAAGGGGCTTGAGAAATTTATTCTCAATAAGTCAATAAAAAAGGTAAAGGTCAGCGAACCGCGGATCGTTAAGAGCCCCGGCCTTAAAGAATTCAAAAGACAGCTCAGAGGAAAAACTTTTCAGAAAATAATCCGTAAAGGCAAATACCTTATTTTTCAAGTGTCTTCCCGAAAATTTTTAATTATTCACCTGAAGTTGACCGGCCGGTTGATTTACGGGCAAAATGATATTAAATCACGCCTGAATTTTCTTCTTTCCGACAATAATTATTTGAATTTGAACAGCCGGCGCCTGTTTACCGAGGTAAGATTGGCCGCTGACTATAAAAAATTCCCCGGGATTGCCAAACTTGGATTTGAACCTTTATCAGAGGATTTCAGCCTGGATGCCTTTAGCCGGGGAATAAAAAATACAAAAAGGAAGATCAAGATAATTTTAATGGACCAGACCTTTATTGCCGGAATAGGCAATATTTATGCCCAGGAGGCGTTGTTTCAAGCAAAAATTGATCCCCGCCGGGAGGCCTGTTCTTTAAATAAACAGCAGGTTAAGAAACTCCATTTGGCATTAAAGAAGATTTTAAAAGACGCTGTTAAATATCGAGGCTCTTCAGTAAATAATTATACCGATAGCCGGGGTGAAAAAGGGAGTTTTCATCTTCGGCTTAAGGTTTATGGCCGGAGGGGAGAGAAGTGTTTTTCTTGCGGCACTTCGCTAAAGAGAATATCCCTTGAAGGCCGGACGACTTGCTTTTGCCCGAAGTGCCAGAAATGAAAATATTACTTCATATATGCTGTGCGGTTTGCGCTTCTGCGTGTATAGAAAAGTTAAGAGAAGAAGGAAACCAGGTAAGCGGATTTTTTTATAATCCTAACATTCACCCCGAACCTGAATACCTTAAAAGGTTAAATGATCTGGAAAATTTTGCCAAAAGGCTTAATTTTCCTTTTTTTATTGGCAAATACGACGTGGGGGCGTGGTTTAAACTAACAAAAGGCCTGGAGGAGGAACCGGAGGGCAGGAAAAGATGCGAAATTTGTTTTAGAACAAGACTGGATGAGACCCGGCGGTTTGCCAAGCAGGAAGGATTTGATGGCTTTACTACTACTTTGACCGTAAGCCCTCACAAAAATAGCGAAGCAATAAACAGGATAGGTAAAACATTAGCCGGTTCATTTTTTTTGGAGAGAGACTTTAAAAAAAGAGATGGTTTTAGGAGAGCAATAGAGCTAAGTAAAAAATACCGGCTTTATCGCCAGACTTATTGCGGCTGTATTTTCAGTCAAAGAAGATGAAGAAATTTTTAGCGGTTACTTTATTGACAATAATTTTTTTATCCGGCTGCGGAAAGAAAGATTTTAAACGCACCAGGATATTAATGGGTACAGTGGTTGAAATTTCGGTTGCTGAGGGGGATAAAAAACCTGAGCAGATTAAAAGAGCTGTTGATAAGGCGTTTGAAGAGATGGACAGCATAAATAAATTAATGAGTATATACCGAACCGATAGTCAGCTGAGTGAAATAAACAGGTCGGGTAAGGGACAAATGGCGGTTGTCAGCGATGAGTTGTTAGAGGTTATCAAAAAGTCTATTTGGATTAGCCGGCTGTCTTCCGGTGCTTTTGATGTAACTCTGGGACCGGTAATAGAACTCTGGGGTTTTGGCCAAAAAGGAAGAATAGAAAACCTGCCTTCTTTAGAACAGATAGACAAAGCTCTTTCAATGGTTGGTTATCATAGCATTATTATTGATGACGAGGAAAAGAAAATTGGATTTGCCAAAGAGGGAATGCGGATTGATCTTGGAGCCGTGGCTAAAGGATACGCGGTTGATAAAGCCATTAAGGCATTAAAAAGCGAAGGAATAAACAATGCCCTGGTTAATGCCGGGGGTGATATATGTTGTTTGGGTTTAAATGCCAAAAGAATGCCTTGGATTATCGGCATTAAAGATCCCCGTCATTTTTCTCGAATTATAACCACTCTAAAGTTGGAAAATAAGGCCTGTGCCACTTCCGGTGATTATGAGAATTTCTTTTTAAAAGACGGAAAGAGTTTTTCCCATTTGATTGACCCCAGGACCGGCCGGCCGGTCGAGAACGAAATAGTCAGCGTAACAGTCCTGGCTTCTGATTGCTTTGAGGCTGATGGTTTAGCTACAGCTGTGTTTGTCTTGGGTAAAGAAAAAGGGTTAAAACTGATAAATAGTTTAGCTGGAGCCGAGGCAATAATTATTAGCCGGGAGGACGATTGTTTAACAGCGTATTTTTCTAGGGGGTTAGAGAAATTAAGGGGCTTGGATGAATAGAAAAGCAGTAATTTTATTTTCCGGGGGGCTGGATAGTATTTTGGCCGGCCGGCTTATGTTAGAACAACAGATAGAAATAGAGGCGGTTAACTTTATGTCTGTTTTTTTTATAAAAAATGAGGCTCTGCCAACAATAGATAACATTGGAGTAAAGTTGAAAATTTTTGATATTACCCCGGAACACATTTGTATAGTTAAATCTCCCCAATATGGATACGGTAAAAATATGAACCCTTGTCTTGACTGCCGGGTCTGTATGTTAAAAAAAGCGGCAGAATATATGAAAGAAGCGGGAGCGTCATTTTTGGTTACCGGCGAGGTTTTGGGTGAACGTCCGATGTCTCAGCGCCAGGAAGCGTTTAATTTGGTTGAGAAGGCAGCCGGGTTAAAGGGTAAAATATTAAGGCCTCTTTCAGCCAAACTTCTCAGGCCCACTATTGCCGAACAAAACGGCATAGTTAACCGGAATAAATTATTAAATATTCAGGGCCGCGGGAGGAATTACCAGATAGATTTAGCTAAACAAAAAGGCATCAGCAATTATCCCGTGCCTTCCGGCGGATGTCTATTGACTGACCCGGAATTTTCTGATCGGCTGCGCGAACTATTAGCCAATCAATCTCCGGAGGTTTCGGATATTCAACTCTTAAAATATGGCCGGCACTTCCGGCTGTCAAATGGGTTTAAGGTTATAATCGCCAGGGACGAAAAAGAGATTGAGTGTCTTCTCGGTTTAGCCGAGCAAGGGGATATGATTTTTGATCTGGCTGATTTCGCCGGTCCAATAACCATAGTTAAAGGCCGGCGTAATACCGATGGTTTAGGCTGGATTAAAAATATAGCAGCTTTAACAGCTAGGTATAGCAAGGTAAGAGATAAAAAAGAGGTAAGGGTTAAATACTGCTGTGTTCCTCAAAAGACAGAGGAATATGTGTTGGTAACCCCTCGAAGTGCTGAGGAGCTGGGGATAGCAAGAATTTGAATGCGGGAGAGGCCAAAATCCTCGCAGGGAATTTTGGACGTTCCGGCGGAACCACACCCCACAGCAGCCATCGTAATTGAAGATATAACTAAGTGTGGGTGTTATCTACGAATTAAAAGTGCACAGTTTAAAGTTTAAAACTGCACACTCCCCAAGTCCTTAATCTTGTTCTTTTTAAGATAGGTGTCATCCTGAGG
>JAYELI010000041.1 GCA_034717435.1 Candidatus Omnitrophota bacterium | reverse complement strand
GGTATCATAACGCTACGATTACACCACAGCGGTGGTTTTGCAGGCTTGGAGTGCGGAAGCGGAAGACGCCTCAAGCGGCTGAAGCCCGCACGACAAGACTGCTGGCAATGAGCGAGCGGCCCAGCGAACGGTGAATACATCAACCCGCAGCCCGCCCCAGCGGGCGGTGCATTAGGTCACAGAGAACAAGGAAAAAAGTATATCGTAAAACCTTAATGATATTTCAGCCGAAGGTACGGATATATACTCTGGGCGATTTTTTTTCGTAAGTCTTTGATTTTTCAGGCATTTTTTGTTTTTCTCCTGTTCCAAAAAAAGAGAATTGAAGGGGGCAAAAAATTCAAAAGAAAAAATATCTTTTCGGGCGATTTTGATGTTTTTGCGTCTTGCCCTTCGGGCAATCCGCACACCAATTCCCTAATTGTCGTTAAAAAGCAGTGGAGAAGAAATGCCCCCACCCACCATAAATTGTCTCGGTGCTCGGGCTTCTACGCCTTCGGCGTATCCGCTTCCTGCGCTCCGAGCCAATTTATTCCCCCTAAGAATTTAGATTGACTATTAATGTCTAATACTGTAAAATGTGGTTGCTATGAATAAGAGATATAATATTACTCATGCCGCAAAGGAATTAGGTATTACCCGACAGACTCTTTATAATTGGATCGAGAAAGGATGGGTAAAGCCTAAACGAGATTATCGTGATTATCCAGTGTTTACTAAAGATGATATTAAAAATATTGAGAAATGGCGGCAGGAATTAAAGGATTGATATGATTATTGAAGCATCATTTTTTAAATTACTTCATATTTGGTCAGCGCAAGAGAGAATAAAACTTAATCGTACCATTCCTTTATTTGATGAACATTCTAGAGATTTTTATGAAGCTCAAGGAGCAAGTGAATTTGCAAATGTAATAACAAATGAACTTTCTTCTGTTGGGATTGATATCCCGGAACGATTAGTTATTCAGGGATATCCTTATCCTGATAATTCGCATAAGCATGTAGATATATATGTAAATCTTGAGGAATATATCAAAAAGGCAAAGATACATAAGGCGTATATGTCGAGGAATAATTATATCGAAGTAAAGTTATTTAGCGGCAAAGATAATACAAAGGGAACACAGACTATTACTGAAAATGCAGGTTATATTATTAACGATATTCTTCGTATGGCACTGCTTACGAATAAAACGCCATCGCGTAATGAAGGTATATCAAGATATCTTCTGGTGCTTTTTGATAACCATCCTGAAAATTATATTTCTTATAGAGGCCGCGATAGACAAATTAGAACGTGGATTGAAGATCTTTTATTGCCACTAGATTTCGTCCGAAAACTTAAAAAGCAAAAGAAAGGTGAGTTGCCAGAGCTTACTGATATGCCAAGATTTAATTCTTCCGGAACATTAAGGATTAATTTAAGTGATGTAAAGAGTGTCCCAAATTCAATGTTTAATGCACTCCAGAATGGTTTGAATAATAAAATAACCCGACATTCGCAACTAAATATCCCTTATATTAAATATTGTATGTTTCCTTTTATTGGCACAAATCAGTCTTATTTCTTTTTATTTAGGTTCTTCGAAATTTCTGTTGGCAAGATTAAATAAAGGACCGATTGAACAAATGAAGATAGCAATATACACTCGAGTTTCAACCGAAGAGCAAGTAAGAGAAGGAACTTCTCTTGATGTTCAGCGTGAGTATTTAGAAAAATATGCTCAGCGTGAAGGGTATGAAATTTATAAGGTATACTCTGATGAGGGTATTAGCGGATATTCAGATAAGCGCCCTGCCTTGCAAGAATTATTGCAAGACGCAAAACTGCGCAGATTTGATTTAGTTATTGTATATAAGATAGATAGGTTTAGCCGTAATCTTAAAGATTTACTTAACTTAGTAGATGAGTTATCAGCTTATAGCATAGGTTTCAAATCTGCTACTGAGCCCTTTGATACAACAACATCAGCAGGCAAACTGATGTTTCAACAGCTTGGCAGTTTTGCTGAATTTGAGCGTAATCGTTTAGCTGAGCGTGTTATGCCTGGGATGATTAAAGGCGTTCAGCTTGGAAATTGGCAGGGCGCAAGATATTCGCCATTTGGGTATAATTATAATAAGCTTGAGAAAGTTTTAGAAGTCAACAATGAGCAGGCGCCAGTTGTTAAAATGATTTTTGAAATGGCGATTGCCGAGAAGCCTGTGCGCTATATCCGTGAGTATCTCACGAAAAAAGGTTATCGCAATCGTAACGGAAATTATTTTACCGCTAAACTTATTCGGGATATCTTGCGTAACCGTGTTTATACCGGCAAGCTTGTCTGGAACCGATGCCACTACGATAAAACTCAAAAGACACCGAGGGCTACAGATATATCAAGAATGATTCTGACAAGGTGGTTATTTCTCAAGGTCGGCATCAGCCACTGATTTCCGATGATGTTTTTGAACGAGCGCAAAAGGCACTTGCTAAACGACGCATAGAACATAAAAAGCGGGCAGGGGATTATCCTTTATCAGCAGTGATGTTTTGTGCTAAGTGTAATCATAAGTATCATGGCGTATCATCTATTCGCAACCATAGGACTGGTGAGAAAAGCCGCTGGTATCGTTGCGTTGGCCCGCAAAAGTCGTTTATCAAGTGTAATAATAAGGCGGTCAAAGCAGAAGATATAGAGCCGAAAGTTTCGGTTTTACTATCTACACTTTTGCGCTCAGATCGGTTAAAACCGAGCCGATGGAAAACAGTGACTGATGCCTTACAGCAAGATTGTCAGCCGATTGATGAAAAGGAGCGTTTGAGGCTCCAAAATAAGCTTAAAAAAGTGCAGGCGAAGCAGTCAAAACTCACCGACCTTTATCTTGAAAATGTGCTTGGTGAAGATGTGTATCATGATAAAATAACAGCTCTTCGCAAAGACGAAGAGGAATTGAAGAAACAGCTTGCATTGCAATCACTTAGAGAGATTGAACGGGAGCGTTCAGACGATTATATGCACCGGGTTGAGGACTTTCTTGCCGGATATACGCCCGGCAAGCAAGTCCTCAACTGCTACGAACAAAAACAGGTGCTGGGGCTGCTTTTTAAAAACATCAAAATCGCCCGAAAAGATATTTTTTCTTTTGAATTTTTTGCCCCCTTCAATTCTCTTTTTTTGGAACAGGAGAAAAACAAAAAATGCCTGAAAAATCAAAGACTTACGAAAAAAAATCGCCCAGAGTATACATCCGCACCTTCGGCTGTCAAATGAACTTCTTAGACTCAGAACTGGTTGCCGGGATTTTGTCCGGGGACGGCTGCGAATTGGTTGATAGCCCCGGGCAGGCTGACGTAGTCTTGATTAACGGATGTAGTGTGCGTGACCATGCCGAGCAAAGGGTCTGGGGGCAGCTGGGGAGGCTGGCAGAGCTTAAGAAAGGCAAGAGATTAAAAATCGCGGTTATCGGGTGTATAGCGGAAAATTACAAAGAAGAAATTTTTAATAGGTTTCCTTACGTAGATCTGGTCGTGGGGCCTCGCAGGATAAGTGAAATTAAAAAACTTTTAGAAAAGGTGATAAGAGATGAGAGGCGTATACTGTCCTGCGGTAAGGAAAAGAGGCTTTTAAAAGACGAGTCAATAGCCAAAAGAAAGAGCAAACTTCAGGCCTTTGTGAGGGTTATGACTGGCTGTGATAATTTCTGTTCTTACTGTATAGTGCCCTATGTCAGGGGCAGGGAGAGAAGCAGGCCGGCTAAAGATATATTGGCTGAAATAACTAAGTTAATGCAAACCGGTTATAAGGAGATAATGCTCTTAGGGCAAAACGTAAACTCTTATGGCAGGGGTTTGCCGGGAGACATAGATTTTGCCGATTTACTTAAAAAGATAAGTAACATTAAAGGAATAGAAAAAATAGGCTTTATGACCTCTCATCCCAAAGATATGTCGATGAAATTGATTGAGACAATAGCCGATGAGGAAAAGATTTCCCGGCAGGTTCATTTGCCTGTTCAATCGGGAAGTGGGAAGATTTTACGCCTGATGAACAGAAAATATACAAATATTGATTATTTAAGATTGATTGATAAAATAAAACGGATTATTCCAAAGGTAACGCTTTCAACAGATGTTATGGTAGGTTTTCCGACAGAAACAAAAGATGATTTTAAGATGACCTGTGATCTGATGAAGAAAGTAAAGTTTAGCCGGGCGTTTATTTTTAAATATTCGCCCCGGCCGCCGGCAGTGTCCAGCCGGATGAAAGATGATGTTGATTTAAATGAAAAAAAACAGCGGCATCAAGTATTATTGAAATTACAACAACAAATTTCCCTGAAGGAGAAAAAATGAAAAAAGCGCTGATAATAGCTGTATTACTGTCATTTCTAATTAGTTCTGCCGTAGAAGCAAGGAATGTCCAGGGAGGATGGACCAGCAGGAAAAAACCAAGAAGAGAAAAGACCTTAAAACGCCGGGAGGTCGAGAAACTATACCGGCAGGCCGAAGAGCATTTTCTTAGTAATGACTATCGGCAGGCTATCGCCAAGTTTGAAAAGGTAATTTACCTCCATTTCCACAGCAGATATGCTGATGATGCCCTGCTTTTGAGCGGCGTTTCCTACCTCAAAGAAAAAGAATGGTCAAAAGCCCGGGAAAACCTTAACAGGCTTTTATCCGATTGCCCCAGGAGCAGTTTAACCGGCCAGGCCCGGCTTAGCCTGGCTGATTCATTTTATTTAAGCGGGGACTTAAACCAGGCGGTTTCCCGCTATAAACAGTTCCTGATCGACAACCCTCATGGCCCCCTGCTGGCCGAAGTTTATTTCAAATTGGGCCGGTGCTACCGGGAAAAAGGCAGGTGGGATGAAGCCCGCTATTATTTTGAAAAGGTCTACGCAGATTACCCGTTGAGTTTTGAAGCCGGCGAAGCCTCGGTTATTTTAACCAAAGACAAACTCTATTTTACTGTCCAGGTAGGTTCATTCGTTAACAAGACAAATGCCTTAAACGCCTGCGCCAGGTTGAAAAACAAGGGTTATCAGGCTTTTCTCCGTCAGGTCAGGGAAAAGGGAAGGCTGTTATACCGGGTGAGGGTGGGAAACTTTGATACCCGGGGCGAAGCTGATTATATAGCAGTTCAGTTAAACAAAGACGGTTATTCCACTAAAATATATCCATGAACGCGGTAATTTTTAATTTTTAATATGAAAGAAAAAGTAATTTTTTTAGTTGGTCCGACAGCGGTTGGAAAATCTAAGATTGCTGTTGAAGTAGCTCAGGCAGTTGGCGCAGAAATAATTTCCTGCGATTCAATGCAGGTTTACAGGGGAATGGATATTGGGACCGCTAAACCCGGCAGCCTTCTTAGAAAAAAAGTTCCCCACTACCTGATAGATATTATCAGCCCCCGGGATGAGTTCAACTGTGCTGACTTCAGCCAAAGATCCCAGGCCTTGATAGCCGGGATCATCGGAAGAAAAAAAATTCCTCTTTTGGTTGGAGGAAGCGGGCTTTATCTGATTGCCTTGGTGGACGGATTGTTTTCCGGCCCCCCCGGGGACCAGAAACTGCGCAATGAACTGGCCCGCCAGGCAGAACTCCACGGCAGCCGGTATCTTTATCAGAGGTTAAAAATATTAGACCCTCCCTCAGCCGAAAAGATCCATCCTCACGACCAGCGCAGGATTATCCGCGGGCTTGAGGTTTACGAAAAAACAAAAGTCCCCATTTCCAGGCTCAAACCCCTTAGAAAGGGAATATCTTCTCAATATGAGATAAAGATTATCGGCCTGGACCGGCAGAGGCAGGACCTTTACTCCCGGATTGACCGGCGGGTGGATAAGATGTTCGATGACGGCCTGATAAATGAGGTCCGGGGCCTGGTCAAAAAAGGCCTTAGCCCGGTGGCCGGGCAGGCGCTTGGGTATAAAGAGATTATTGCCTATCTAAACAATGAATATGACTTTTCTGAGGCCGGCAGAATACTTAAAAGAAATACCCGGCGTTTTGCCAAGCGTCAGCTTTCCTGGTTCAGGCATGAGCCGAGGGTTGAATGGATAAAGATTGATAAAGGTGAAACAGTAAGCAGGACAGTAGAAAAGGTGCTTGGACTGCTAAAGTTATAAATAGTGCAATGCAAAAAATGTAACGTTAGAATTACTAATGGAAAAAGCGATTTTGGTGATTAGTGATTTGAATAGCTCGCCTCATTGGGGGCTTCAGGACCTGGCCGGTGAATTGGCCGAACTTACCCGTTCTGCGGGCGGAGATGTGCTGGAAGTGGTTGTTTGCCGCTTGAAGCGGCCCACCCCGGCCTATTTGATCGGCAGGGGGAAGGTGGAAGAAATAGCCCGGCTCAGCCTCCTGAAGAAAGCAGCCGTAGTGATCTTTAATGATGACCTTTCTCCGGCCCAGCAGAGGAACTTAGAAGAGATAATCAGGTTAAAAACAGTTGACCGGACCCAGTTGATCCTGGATATATTTGCCCGGCGGGCGCATTCTAAAGAAGGCAAGCTTCAGGTAGAACTTGCCCAGCTGGTTTACCTCCTTCCCCGGTTGAGCGGCAAGGGAATATGGTTGTCCAGATTAGGCGGCGGTATCGGGACCAAAGGCCCGGGTGAAAAAAAATTAGAGGCGGACCGGCGCCATATCCGGCAAAGAATCGCAAGATTAAAAAAAGACCTGAAAGATTTAAAAGTTCATCACCAGATATTGAGGAAAACAAGGACTGACGCTAAACTTCCGTTGGTCGGGATAGTGGGTTATACCAATACCGGCAAGTCCAGCCTGTTAAACCGGCTGACCGGTTCCTCGGTTAAGATAGACGACAGATTATTCGCTACTTTAAACCCCGCTGTTAGAAGATTAGATTTGACTGGCGGCAGAAGGCTGTTATTTGCCGACACCATCGGTTTTTTGCACAAGCTTCCCCACCATCTGATAGAATCATTCAAAACCACCTTAGAAGAAGTAATGTATTCCGATCTCCTGATCCAGGTGGTAGATATCTCACATCCCTTGGTCCTGCAGCAAACCAGGGCTGTTGAAATGGTTTTAGAAGAGCTGGAGGTCAAAGACAAGCCGAGAATAGTGGTTTTGAATAAGATAGACAAGCTTGTTGATCAGCGCATCCTCAAACAATTACAGCAGATATATGTTAATAGCATTGCTGTTTCGGTTTTAAAGTCGCAGGGCTTAGAAGGCCTGATAAACAAAATAGTCCTGGCCATTCCAGATTTCTCTTGACAGACGTTAATTTTGTGATATCGTATAATCTACGTTTATTAGCACTCAACAGCAAAGAGTGCTAATTGCTTTTGAGGCAACGATGGAAAAAGATGAACTAAACCAGAGAAAAGAAGATATTTTAACAATAGTCATTCAATTTTATATAACCACCGGCACACCGGTTGCTTCCCGTTTGATCAGCGATACCTATAATCTGTCGCTGAGCCCGGCTACCATCCGCAATGAGATGTCTGAATTAGAAGAGATGGGTTATCTTGGTCATCCCTATACCTCGGCAGGCAGGATCCCGACCGACCAGGGATATAGGTATTATGTTGACCGCTTGATGAGGGTCAAGGACATGACCAAAAAAGAGATTAATAGAATAGAAAAGCAATATATTGATCACCAGAACGGGCTGGAAGAAATCGCAGTTTTAGAGGAGACTATAACCGGAATATCCCAGGCGCTTTCCGAGTTGACTAATTATACCGCAGTATCGCTTTTCCCTGGATTTAAAGACTGCCGGGCAGGCCATGAAAAACGCTTGTACTTAGAAGGCATTTGGCATATATTGAATTATCCCGAATTCCATGATTTTGATGTTATAAAAAGGATGTTTGAGACCTTTGAGAAAAAATATCAAATCCTGGATGTATTGAACGAAGATATCGAACAGGAAGGCATCCAGATCCATATCGGCAGTGAAAACAAATACTGTGAATTGCAGAACTGCTCCCTGGTTACTTCACGCTATAGCAAGGGAGATCAGGTGATCGGCAGCCTGGGGATTATCGGGCCGGTGAGGATGGATTATGAACGGGTGGTAGGAATGGTGGGTTTTCTGGCTGAGGTGATGACGGGCATCCTGTCCTGAGGAGCAGATGGGAAAGAAAAAACAAAAGAAAGAAAAAGAAGAAAAAATAACGCTTTCTCAAGGCGAATACGATCAGTTTGTTAAAAAGGCCGTTGAACGCGACGAGTATTTCAACAAATTCCTGAAATCCTGTGCTGATTTTGATAATTTTCGGAAGAGGTTTGAGCGCGAACGGATTGAGCTGATTAAATTTGCCACTGAGGAGATTTTGCTCAAGGTAATACCTATTGTGGATAATCTTAACCGGGCGGCCTGCTCTCTTAATAATGCAAAGGATTACGCTTCGATAGCAAAAGGGATTCAACTGATCCAGGCGCAGTTTCATGACCTTCTTAGCGTCAATGGGGTTAAAAAGATTGAAGCGAAAAAGCAGATATTTAATCCCCATTTTCATGAGGCGGTCGAAACTGTAGAAAATAACGATTTACCGGAACATACGATTTTAGAAGAAACTCAACCGGGATATACCTTAAACGGCAGAGTGATAAAACATTCTTTTGTGAAGGTAAGCAAGAAAAAAACAGACACAGATGAAAAGAGTAGAGAGTAGAGAGTAGAGAGAAAAATAAGAAATATAATAGAAATAAATTGAAATTAAGCGGAAATCTATAATATTCGTGGAAATTTGTGTGTAGTTCGTGTAAATTAGTGTCTAACAAAAAAGGAGGTAACAAAAAATGGCAAAAGCAATCGGAATAGATTTAGGAACTTCAAATTCAGCAGCCGCGATTATGGAAGGAACCCGGCCCACAATTATTCCCAGCGCCGAGGGCGCGGGCGTGGCCAGCGGTAAGGCATTTCCTTCTTACGTGGCTTTTACCAAAGACGGGCAAAGACTGGTGGGTGAGCCGGCCCGCCGCCAGGCAGCCGTGAACCCCGAAGGCACTATTATTGCCGCCAAGAGGGAAATGGGCACAGACCATAAATATAAAATTTCAGGAAAGGAATATATGCCCCAGCAGATTTCTGCGTTTATTTTACAAAAGATAAAACAGGATTCCGAGTCCTACCTGGGTGGCAAAGTAGAGGAGGCTGTAATAACCTGTCCCGCTTATTTTAATGATAACCAGCGTACAGCCACCAGGGATGCCGGAGAGATAGCCGGATTAAAAGTTTTGAGGGTTATAAATGAGCCTACTGCCGCCTGTTTGGCCTATGGCCTGGACAAAGCAGGAAAAGAATTAAAAATTATGGTCTTTGATTTCGGAGGCGGTACGCTTGATGTTACTATCATGGATATGTGGCATGATAAAGAACACGGCAGCGGTTTTGAGGTAATATCAACCAGCGGTGATACCCAGCTTGGCGGAACGGATATGGACGCTGAGCTGGTAAGTTATATCATCAGTGAATTTAAAAAGCAGGAAGGGATAGATTTATCAAAGGATAAAATGGCAATGCAAAGGCTGAGAGACGCTGCAGAAAAGGCAAAGGTGGAGCTTTCCAGCACACTTACCACTGATATCAATCTTCCATTTATAACAGCCGATTCCAGCGGGCCCAAACATCTTACCATGACCATCAACCGGGCAAAGTTAGAAGAGCTGGTGTCCCCGCTTGTTGAAAAATGCCGCAACTCTTTAGAGCGGGCAATAAGCGATGCTGATAAAAAGACCCCTAAGGATGTTGATAAGATAATTATGGTTGGCGGGCCGACCAGAATGCCGATAGTGCAGAAGTTTGTCGAGGATTATGTAGGGAAGAAGATAGAGCGGGGAATTGATCCGATGGAGTGCGTGGCCATGGGAGCGGCGATCCAGGTAGCGGCCTTAAAGGGCGATATAAAAGATATCCAACTGCTTGATGTAACACCGCTTTCTTTAGGAATAGAGACTATGGGAGGGGTTTGCACCCGATTGATCGAAAGAAATACCACTATTCCTGCTAAAAAGAGCCAGATTTTCTCAACCGCTGCCGATAATCAACCCGCTGTTACTATCAGGGTCCTGCAGGGAGAACGCAGTATGGCCAATGATAACGTGGAATTAGGACGGTTTGATCTGGTCGGTCTTCCTCCGGCGCCCCGGGGAATCCCGCAGATAGAAGTAAGCTTTGATATAGATGCCAACGGCATAGTCCATGTAAACGCCAAGGACATTGGGACCGGCAAAGAGCAGTCGATAAGAATAACAGCGCCCAAGAAGCTGACCGGGGAAGAGATAGATAAAATGGTCAAGGATGCTGAAAAGTTTGCCGGCCAGGACCAGAAACAAAAAGAAAAAGTAGAAGTTAAAAATCAGGCCGATACCCTGGTTTATACCACCGAGAAAGCGCTTAAAGACTTTGGCGATAAAGTAGAGCCTGCTGATAAACAAAACATTGAAAAAGGATTAAAAGAGCTGAAGGAAGCGCTGAAAGGCGATGATTTAGAGGCGATAAAAAAGTCTTCCGAATCGCTTGCCAAGGCTTCTCATAAATTAGCTGAGCAGATGTACCGCGCGGCGAGCGAGCAGAAAAAAGCCGAAGAACAAAAGACAGCGGCTGGAGAAAGTCCCGCGGAGTCCCGCGAAGCCCCGGGCGGAGCCGGGCAAGCGGAACAAGAAGAGCACAAGCAGGGGAAAGACAAAAGCCGGAAGGCAAAAAAAGAAGATGTTGTTGATGCTGATTATCAGGAAGTTGACGACGAGGACAAAAAAGATAAGAACTAAACTCGAAGCAATAAGCTTTAAATAACGGCTAAATTCAAATATAGGATTTTAGATTATACAATGGCTGCTAAAAGAGATTATTACGAGGTTTTGGGTGTGGGACGGGACGCAAGCCCGGAAGTTATAAAAAGGGCCTACCGGAAGTTAGCCCTTAGATACCATCCCGATAAAAATCCCAATGATAAAAAAACAGAGGAGAAGTTTAAAGAAGCGGCCGAGGCCTACGAGGTATTGAGTAATTCCCAGAAAAGGGCTGCCTATGATCAGTTTGGCCATACCGGTATGGAAAGCTCCTTTAAAGGCGGGGGATTTGACTGGTCTGACTTTACCCATTTTTCTGATTTTGGGGATATATTCAGCGGCTTTGAGGGTATCCTGCGGGGATTTATGGATACAGGTTTTTTTGGGGCAGCTAGTCCTGGAGGCCGCGGATTTCGCAGGGGAGCCAGCTTAGAATATAACTTAGAGGTCAGTTTTATTCAGGCAGCCAAGGGTTATACGGCAGCTATAAATGTTCCCCGTTATGAACTCTGTAAGCGCTGTAAAGGCAGTGGGGCTAAGCCCGGGACTCAGCGGGTTAAATGTCCAGGCTGCGCCGGCACCGGCCAGGTAAGGACAAGCGCAGGATTTTTCAGCATTGCTCAGACCTGCGGTCAGTGTAACGGCGAAGGGACCATAATCAAAGAGTTCTGTCCTGAATGCGGTGGCAGGGGAAGGACCCGGCTGGTTAAAAAAATCGAGGTCAAAATTCCGGCCGGAATAAATGACGGCTTACAGCTAAGGGTCCAGGGAGAAGGCGAAGCAGGCTTGCGGGGAGGCCCGAAAGGCGACCTTTATATTAAGATCAAGGTTCGTCCCCATCAGATTTTTGAACGCCGGGGCGATGATATATTGTGCCAGTTTCCGATAAGCTTTACCCAGGCTAGCCTGGGCGCAGAGATAGAAGTTCCCACTCTTAATGGAAGGGTAAGGATGAAGGTTCCTGCCGGCACCCAGTCGGGCAGGATATTTAGATTAAAGGACAAAGGCATTCAGAGCCTGCGGGGATGGGGAAGGGGCGATGAGCTGGTGCAAATAATAGTCGAGACTCCCACCCATTTAAGCCAGGAGCAGAGGAAACTGCTCAAAAATTTTGCCGGAATAAGCGGAGAGGGGCCTCTTTCCAAGTCATTTATGGATAAGCTGAGAAAGGTGTTTAATAAATGATAAAAAAGCCGGATGGGTTTAAAAAAGAAATAGGGGTTTTAAACAACGAGATAAAATACAACCGTAAACACTTAGATAAGATCTGGGAGAATATTTCTGAAATAAAGGAACGCCTGCAGAGCCTCGAACTGCACATGAATTTTAATACCCGCCTGATTTCGATTATTTGTTCGGAGAAGCTGAAGATGAAAAACGAGGAAGTGATCAGCCTGGTTAGACGAATAAAACGAGAAACTGAACAGGAAATCCAGGTCAGGATCCTGGAGGACCTGTTCAAAAAGAAAAGCATGAAAAAAAATAAATGAATTTTTGCGGTCTGGAACAAAACTATTCTTCCTGGGAATCTTCAAAGGCAGTTATTTTGCCGGCACCCTATGAAGCAAGCGTCACCTATCAACCCGGGACAGCCAAGGGCCCGGGGGCGATAATTAAGGCCTCAGGCCAGGTA
The DNA here is from genome assembly GCA_034717435.1 of Candidatus Omnitrophota bacterium. Taxonomy (NCBI): domain Bacteria; kingdom Pseudomonadati; phylum Candidatus Omnitrophota; species Candidatus Omnitrophota bacterium. The sequence goes on along the minus strand of JAYELI010000041.1, from coordinate 17,761 downwards.
GAATTATATGATGAGGAGTTAGAAAAAGAAACTTATCGTTTAGGAATCAATACACTGCCTCCGCCGGTCTTAAAAGGCCTTTCAGCATGGGAGATGATTGATCAGATACACCAGCTGGGCTCTAAGATAATTGACAGCGGAAAGTTCCCGGTGTTGTTAGGAGGGGAACATACCGTGAGTATCGGCCTGGCTCGTTCGCTTGCCGGGAAATACCCTGATTTAAGCATTGTCCAGTTTGATGCCCATGCTGATTTACGGGATAGATACCACGGCAGTTCGTTTAATCACGCCTGTACCGGCCGCCGGCTGGGAGAATTAGCCCCGGTTATTCCGATCGGCGTAAGGAATTTAAGCAGACAAGAGGCTGAGTTTATCGGGCAATCCGGCCAAAAGATTATATTTGCCGGCCAGATTATCAAACAGCCCAGTTTAATAAAAGATATTATTTCTTCTCTCGGGAAGAATATATATATTACCATTGATCTTGATGTCCTGGATCCTTCGATTATGCCGGCCGTTGGTACGCCTGAGCCCGGAGGCCTGGGTTGGTATGACATGCTTTATTTACTTTCGGTTCTATCCTCCAGCAGGAAAATAGTAGGTTTTGACGTTGTGGAACTGGCCCCTATTCCGGATGAGATTTATTCCGATTTTTTAGCAGCTAAACTTATTTACCGGTTGCTGGGGTATATATTTAAATAAATTGTTAAATTGTTAAACTGCTGAATTGTTAAATTGAAAATGTCTGAAAAAATGTTTTTTAGAATAGAAATCTCCAGCTTAACAATTTAACCATTTAACAGTTTAGCAATATAGTAGCTCGAAGGAGGTGTAACTATGTCGCGTGAAATGGGTAAAATGGACAAAGGCGAAAAAAAACAGAAAAAAACATCGCAGATGAGCATAAAAGAGAAGAGGAAATTAAAAAAAGATAAAAAGTCCGAACGGACCTGGTAATTAATAAGGAGAAAGAAAATGGGATTTGTTCCGCAAAAAATGTTTCTTACAAAAGGGGTAGGTTCGCACAAATATGAACTCAGAAGTTTTGAGCTGGCTTTGCGCGACGCGGGGATAGAAAAATTCAACTTAGTCCACGTCTCCAGTATATTGCCTCCGGAATGCAAGGTTGTTTCCAAATCAGAAGGGCTCAAGGACCTGCCGCCGGGGATGATTACCTATTGCGTAATGGCCCGCTGCTCAAACAACGAACCCCGCCGGCTTATTGCTTCCTCTGTGGGATGCGCCATTCCTACCGACCCTGCTGCCTATGGCTATTTAAGCGAGTACCATGTTTGCGGCCAGACCGATGAGGAAGCCGGAGACCACGCCGAGGATATGGCCGCCGCCATGCTTGCCTCTACCCTGGGAATAGAATTTGATGAGGATAGGTCCTGGGATGAATTGAAAGAGGTGTGGCGGATGAGCGACAGGATTGTTAAAACCACCAATGTGACTCAGTCCACCATTGTTAAGAACGGTTTTTCTACGGTGATAGCCGTTGCCGTTCTCTTGCCGTGACGTTAAGCATTTTTTATAACGTTAATGGTGGGGATAGAGAGACTCGAACTCTCAAGGCCTTGCGGCCACTAACTCCTGAAGCTAGCGCGTATACCAATTCCGCCATATCCCCGTTATAAATTAGATAACCTCCCCAGATTATATCTTGTATTATCCATTTTGTCAATTTCACCGCTGGTTCTTCACCGTTAAATTGCGGATAACTTCCAAACGCTAATTCTTGATTATTATCGGTTTATATGGTATAAAATACTATGAATGAGGAGAAAATTGTCGCCACCAATAAAAAGGCAAGGCGGGATTATTTTGTTCTGGAATCTTACGAGGCCGGTATCCAGCTTCGGGGAATGGAAGTTAAGTCGTTAAGAGAGAGCAGGACAAGCTTAAACGATAGTTTTGCCCGGGTTGAGAAAGAGGAAGCCTTTTTATATAATCTTCATATACCTCCCTACAGCTCTATCAGCCAGAGGGAGTATGATCCGGTTAAGGCCAGAAAACTGCTTCTTCATAAAAAAGAGATAAATAAATTAGGAGGGCGTCTTTCGGCAAAAGGGCTTACCCTGGTGCCGCTGAAGATATATTTTAAACACGGCATTGCTAAAATAGAACTGGCTCTTTGTAAAGGTAAAAAATTATATGATAAACGCCGGCAATTACGCAAAAAAACAGCGGAACGGGAAATAAAAAGGGTTTTAAAAAAGAGATAATTTATCGCTTTAAACTGCTAAATGGCTAAATTCAGACTGTGTCATAATTCATTTATTTTTCAATTTAACAGTTTAACAATTTGTCAATTTAGCAATTTAAAAAGGGGGTGAAAGGCTTCGACTAAGATACTCGGGGCAAAAATCGCATGCAGAGGTTGCCGGGAGGCCTCTTTAAACACCTGGCAAAAACACAAACGCAAACTACTCACCAGTAGTTGAGGCCGAGGAATACTTGGCTTCACCAGCGTTAGTTGGCTAATTAAGCCGGCGCGTCCTCTCGTTTTGCCTGTGGGGCGAAAAGGGCGAAAATAAGCAGGATAGTCCCAGGTCTTCGTCTTTTGGGGCCCGGGATGAACCTTAAGAAAGATAGCCCATTATGGGTCCTGTCTACCGGAGTTATAGCGGGTGAGAAATCAATAGATAGAACAAGCATGTAGTGATTCTTGCGGCGATATCTCAGCACGAGGGTTCGAATCCCTCCACCTCCACCAAAAATTTTGTTTTACAAAATTTTTTGGTGAGACCTCGTCAAAAGTCCTTTTGGACTTTTGACTGATCCACTTAAAAAAACCTTATGACCAAACGACTTTTACGCCGAATACTCCCGATTTTTTTATTGTTTTTTTTAATTATTGCAGTCAGGCCGGTCTATGGCTTTGTTATCCACGGCACAGAGAAAAGAGTGGAAAGCCCTTCTTCCCGGATGAGAGGCACTGACTATATTCCTTTAATTTTAGCCTGTCAGGCCTTTGGCGTAGATTATGACTGGGACCCGACAACCCGGAAGATTACCCTGATTAAAGGCGCTGGCTCTTTGATCCTGATTGCCGGCAGCGATACTTATCTCCAGGACCGGCAGGTTCTTCATCTTAGAAAGCCGGTTGAAATTAGCGAAGAGATAATTCTTATTCCCAGGGGGTTTATTGATCTGGACTGGTGGCAAGAACCGGTAATTGCCATGGAGATTACCCACCGGATCGATACCGTAGTTATTGACGCTGGCCACGGCGGCAAAGACCCCGGCGCAGTCGGCAGGAGCGGTCTGAAGGAAAAAGACGTGGTTTTAGATGTTGCCCTTTATCTTAAAACTCTTTTAGATAGAAGCGGCATCAAAGCTATTTTAACCCGGCAGGATGACCGGTTTCTTACCTTAGGCCAACGGGTTAGGTTTTCTAATCAACACAAGGCAAACCTTTTTGTCAGCATTCACGTGAATGGTCACCGGGACCGCCGGGCAAATGGATTTGAGGTTTGGTATCTTTCCAATGCAAAGGATAGTTATAGCCGGAAGGTAGCTGCGACTGAAAATTTCGCGTTAGAAATAGGAAAAGAAAACTTTTCGAAAAATACTGACATAACCAAAAATCTTACCCTTGGAGATCTGCAGCTTACCGAAAATAGAGTTGAAAGTATTGAATTAGCCGGGGAGATCTGCCGGCAATTAGGTGATCAAACTTGCTCCCGGAACAGGGGTATAAAGTGCGCCGGGTTTTATGTTCTCGGTGTAGAAGTGCCGGCAGTGCTGGTAGAATTAGGGTTTATTTCCAATTTCACTGAAGAATCAAGGTTGAAAAAAACAAGCTACCGTCGTAAATTAGCCCGGGCGCTCTGCGACGGGATAATGGTCTATAAACAAAGATTTGATCAGAGCAATGGATTTAGCAAGTAACAGGCCTATTGGCGTATTTGATTCAGGCGTGGGCGGACTCACCGTAGTCCGCCAGCTGATTAAACACTTGCCGGCCGAAGACATCATTTACTTTGGCGACCTGGCCAACCTTCCTTACGGATCCAAGTCCAGGGAGCGGATTATCAGGCTTTCGGTTGCTGCGGCGAAATTTTTAACAGGATTCAAGATAAAACTGTTAGTAACCGCCTGTAACTCCTCTTCTTCGGTGGCTCTGGCCACGCTAAAGAGGCGTTTTCAATTGCCGATAATCGGGGTTATCGAACCGGGGGTTGCTGAGGCGCTCAAGACCACCGTCAACCGGCAGGTCGGGGTTATCGGCACCCAGGCCACCATAGCCAGCAAGGCCTATCAAATTATGCTCCGGAGGATAGACCCCGGGGTCAAGGTCCTGGCCCGGAGCTGTCCGTTGTTCGTGCCAATAGTTGAAAACAAAACAGATGAAAAAATCAGCCTGGATATAGTTAGAAACTGCCTGAAGCCCTTGAAGAACAGGCAGATCGATACCTTAATCCTGGGCTGTACCCATTACCCGGTCTTAAAAAAAGCAATAACCCGGATAATGGGGGATGATGTTAATCTAATTGACTCCGGAGCCCCGGTTGCTCTTAAGGCAAAGGTCCTTCTCAGCGAGACGAAATTACTGGCTCCGCAAGACCGCGCCGGTAAAATCAAATTTTATGTCAGCGACCTCGCCGGCCAGTTTAGAAGGATTGGCAGGAGATTTTTCGGCCGGGATATTCCCCGGGCATTAAAGGTGAGATTAGATGTATGAACTCCTGGTAAGGTCGAATTTCAGCGCTGCCCACAGGTTGGTAAACTATCAGGGCAAATGCGAAAATCTGCACGGCCATAACTGGAAGGTAGAACTAAAAGTTAGCTCTGCTAAGCTGAACAGCCAGGGCATGCTGATTGATTTTAAAGAGATGAAACAAAAATTAAACCGTGTCTTAGCCGCCCTGGACCACAGCTGTTTAAATGATTTGGCTTATTTTAAGAAGCGCAATACCACCTCCGAACATATTGCCCGGTATATTTATTTAGAACTATCCGGGTTGATCAGAAAAAAGAAAGTAATGATTAAACGGGTAACTGTTTGGGAAACAGACACATCTTCAGCGACTTACCGACCAAACAATTTAACAGTTTAGCAGTTTAGCAGTTTAACAATTTAATTGTGCCTGAGATTTAAAAATGAGAAAAGCAATAGTGTTATTAAGCGGCGGGCTTGATTCAACAACTACGCTGTTTTTTGCTCTTTCCAAAGGTTATAAGGTTAATTGTCTTATCTTTGATTATGGCCAGAGGCATAAAAAAGAAATAAAAAAGGCTGTTTCTGTCTGTAAAAAGGTAAATACGCCCTTCAAAATAGTTAAACTTGATCTTCCCTGGCTGAAGTCAAGCCTGGTAGATAAAAAGAAAAAACTGCCGTCTGCCGGCAGCCGGCTGTCAATTCCCTCTACTTATGTAGCAGGCAGAAACACGATATTTTTAAGTTACGGCCTTTCATGGGCAGAATCTCTCAAGGCCGAAGCCGTATTTATCGGAGCCAATTCTTTAGATTACAGCGGATACCCTGATTGCCGTCCCGAATACTTTAAGGCCTTTAGGAAAATGGCGGGCCTGGCGGCAAAATCTGTTGTTGAGGGGCGAAAAATAAAGATATTAACCCCCTTGATTTCCAGGTCAAAAGCCCGGATTGTCAGGTTGGGCAAAAGGTTAGGGGTCCCGTTTGAAATGACCTGGTCGTGTTATAAAGGGGAAAAGTCCATTTGTACCCGATGCGACAGCTGCCGGATAAGGGCAAAGGGGTTTCAGGAAGCAAAGATCAAGGATCCATTGGATGGTTGCAAAAATCTCTGATTTATTTGAAAGTATCCAGGGAGAAGGCATTTACCAGGGTGTAAAACAGGTTTTTGTCAGGTTCTACGGCTGTAATTTGGATTACTGCCGGTTTTGCGATACAAGGTTAGAATACTATCACGAGTACGGGATAGAAGAATTATTTAACCGGATTCTTTATTATAAACAGGGGTTTCATTCGCTTTGCCTTACCGGCGGTGAACCGCTTTTGCAGGCAGATTTTTTAAAAGAATTTTTAAAATTATTAAAAACTCAGCGATTAACGACCTATCTTGAAACCAACGGGACCCTGGCTGATCAATTATCCGGGCTAATCGACCAGATAGACATTATTGCCATGGATCTCAAGCTTCCTTCCTCGACGGGCTTAAGGAGTTTCTGGCCGGAGCACAGGAAATTTTTAGAAATCGCTTCCTCGAAAATTGTTTTTCTTAAGATAGTAATTTGTAATTCAACCCGGCAGGAGGATATCGAACAAGCCCTGAAAATAATCACTGGTTTTAATCTGCCGCTGGTCTTACAGCCGAATTATTTTGAAATGAACCCGGGCCTGGTTGATAAGCTTAAAAGTTTTCAGGAGGTTTGCCTGAGGGGATTATCCGATGTCCGGATAATTCCCCAGCTGCATAAAATTATGGGGGTTAAATGACCAGGAAGAAGCATTCTTACCGGAGCCTGCAAAAAAACATTCGCCGGTTAAAAACGCCGAAAATTGAAATCTGGAAAAACCAATATCCGGATAAAGAATACTTGATTAACTTAGACCTTCCGGAATTCACCTGTATTTGCCCCAAAACCGGACTGCCGGATTTTGCTGTTATCCATATTGAATATGCGCCGGATAGGTGGTGTGTTGAGTTAAAATCGTTTAAGTTGTATTTACTTTTTTACCGTGATCTCGGCATTTTCCACGAGCACGCAGTTAATAAAATTTTAGAAGATTTTGTCCGGGCTGGCAAACCGAAAAAAGTCAAGATATCCGCTGAATTCAACATCCGCGGCGGGATCAAAACCACCATTGTTGCCGAATATCCCCCTACACCGCGTAGGTGTAGGGGGAAAAGGAGTTGAATGTAATGATGGATGAAAAAGTTCCTTTGGTAAAAGGCGAAATTTATCACATTTTTTCTAGAAGTATTGCGGAATTTGAAATTTTTAAAAGTGATTCAGAGTACAAGAGAATGAGAAACTTGTTTAAGTATTATAAATTAAGACCTCTGTTACGATTTTCTGCTTTTAATGAAGTACAAAATAAAAAAGAGTTTTTTCAAAAACATCTTGTGAAAAAAGAAAGCCTGACAGAAATAATTGCTTATTGTATTATGCCCACGCATTTTCATTTAATCTTAAAACAACTAAAAGAAAAAGGCATATCTTCAGTTATGAATAATATTCTTAATAGCTATACGCGTTATTTTAATATTAAAACCAAAAGGAAAGGTCCGCTGTGGGAGAGTAGATTTCAACGTGTTTTGGTGGAAACAGACGAGCAGTTGCTTCACTTAACCAGGTATATTCATTTGAATCCTGTAACCGCTTATTTGGTAAATAAGCCTCAAGATTGGAAGTTTTCTTCCTATAAAGAGTATTTGGGAAAAGTAAATGATGAAGAGAGGATATGTAATTACTCCAACATACTAGAAATAAATCCCCAACGCTATAAGAAATTTGTAGATTCCCATATTGACTATCAGCGTGAATTAGCAAAGATTAAAGATCTGGTTTTAGATGAACCCACCTACACCTACGCGGTGTAGGTGGGTAAGAGGGTAAGGGATGAGGTGGATAAGAGCAGATAAGGTTAGCCGGGTTGTGAGCGAGATGTGTATTGAGGCTAATACGGTTTTGCGTAAAGACGTTCTTAATGCCCTTAAGCTGTCTTTGAAAAAGGAGACAAATAAGCGGGCTCGCTGGATATTGGATATAATTATCCAAAATGCCTATTTGGCCCGGGAGCAAAAAATAGCTATTTGTCAAGATACAGGGATGGTTGTGGTGTTTGTTGAAATGGGCAGAGCCGTCAAGCTTAACGGCGGCCTTAAACAAAGTATTAATGAAGGAATAAAACAAGGATATAAAAGGGGATATTTTAGGAAATCTATTACCCCTGACCCGCTAAACAGGAAAGGTTTGACTGATTTTACCCCGGCTGTAATTCATATCAATCTCACGGATGATGATACCCTTAAAATCAGTTTGATGCCCAAGGGTTTTGGCAGTGAAAATGTGAGCACCTTGATAATGTTAAATCCAACTGATGATACCCGGAAAATAAGGGATGTCGTAAGCCAGACAGTCAGCCAAAAGGGTCCGAACGCCTGCCCGCCTCTGGTGTTGGGGATAGGCATTGGCGGCACTGCTGACCAGGCGCTCATTCTTTCTAAACAGGCATTGTTGCGGCCAGTCAACCATGTTAATCGCAAACTTCAGGTTGCTAAGCTGGAAAAAGAGATTTTTACAGATCTTAATCGCCTGAATATTGGGCCAATGGGGTTAGGAGGCAGGACCACGACTTTGGGAGTAAATATTCTCACCCATCCTACCCACATAGCGGGCATGCCCCTGGCGATAAATATGAGCTGTCATGCCCTGCGAAGCGCAAGCAGAACTGTATGAAAAAATTGCTTTTTCCTTTAACTAAGGATGTAATCAAGAAATTAAAGCCCGGCGATCAAGTAGAACTATGGGGCAGTATGTATACCCTTAGAGACAAGGCTCATCAGAGATTGGCAGGGGCCATTAAAGAAAGAAGACGGCTTCCTTTTTCTCTGGCCAATGGGGCCGTTTATTATACAGGTCCGACACCTGCTTTGCCGGGTTGGGTAATAGGCTCTTGCGGGCCGACCACTTCCTCGAGAATGGACCTGTTTACCGTGCCGTTGCTTAAAAAAGGAGTGAACGTCCTGGTCGGTAAAGGAAACAGGTCAGCGCTGGTGATGGACGGATTGAAAAGATACAAAGGAGTATATCTTGTAACCATTGGCGGAGCAGGAGCGTTTTTAGCCCAAAAGGTGCATAAGGCCGAAATAGCGGCTTATCCTGAAATGGGTTCAGAGGCTGTTTACCGGCTCCAGGTGAGGGGATTTCCGGCAGTAGTGGCAATTGACTCACGGGGAAAAAGTATATGGAGTTAGTAATAGCCACCAGGAATAAAAAAAAGATGCAGGAAATAGAAAAAATATTAGAGGGATTCGATGTTAAAATACTTTCACTCGAAAATTACCCCCGGCTTCCTGAAATAGTAGAAAAAGGCAGCACTTTTGAAGATAATGCTGTTGAAAAATCAAGGGTCGTAGCCCGGTTTACTAATCAGTGGGCTTTGGCTGATGATTCAGGCCTGGAGGTAGAGGCCTTAGACGGCAGGCCCGGGGTTTATTCTGCCCGGTTTGCCGGCAAAGAACAAAATGACCAGGCCAATATTAAAAAACTGCTTAACCTGATGAAAAATATACCAGAGCCGGAGAGAACTGCGAGATTCAGCTGTGTTATGGCGATTAGTAAACCGGACGGTGAGACAGCCGGGATAGTGAAAGGGATTTGTAAAGGGTCGATCAATTTTAAACCGGACGGGAAGAATGGATTTGGATACGACCCGATATTTATAGCTTCAGGTTATCAGGAGACGTTTGCCCGGATGGAAGCTGGTTTGAAAAACCGGATAAGCCACCGGGCAGAGGCGCTCCGGCAGGTAAAGGAATTTATTCCCCGATTAGGTCTTTGAGCGAAAATTTAGGTATGATGGAATACTTTGGTTCTTTAATTGTTCCTTTTAACCGCAGTTCGATTATGTAATTCCACAGCCCGCCCATTATCATATTAGCGATCTTGCCGAATTCCGGCGACTTTTTAGCCAGCTCACGGGCCAGTTCAGTGGTGATCTTAAAATCTAAATTTCCGTTGAAATCGATCGAGCCTTTAGCACCGAGATTTAAACCATCACTCTCAAGCAGCAGGTCGGATGTCCTTATTGCCTGGTTAGCCACGGTAAAAGCAGCAGACCCGTGCGTGAACAATATCTTTTGCAGGTTCGGAAAATAAAGTATGTTTGCCAGGCCGTTAAATAACGGCGTTTCCCAGAGCTTACCTTCCTCTATCTTGAACCAGCCCCTGCCGGTTACGTTCTCCGGCTTTTTTCTATAACCTTCAAGGCTAAGATTACCGCTGATATATCCGGAGCTATACTGCCAGTTTAGTGAGGGATCTTTGCTCATTTGGCTGAGGTCAACATTTAAAAGGTCCACTTCCAGTCGAAACGGCTGGGGAAGGTCTAATTCCAAAACAGCGGTAGAGGTCAGGATCCCTTTGTAAGGAGCAGCGCTTAGTTTATCCAGGAAGACCTTTTTGTCTTTCATCCTGAGGTCTATCAGCAGGTTTTTAAACGTTATTTCTTTGATTACTATTTGATCAGAGGTTGCCTCGATGGTCCCGGACCATTGTTTCCAGGCATTCCAATTTCCAGCGGCCCTGGCGCTCAGCGCCAGTTTGCCTTTGGGGCTCAGCCTGCTTAGCTCCGGAGAATATTCAGAAATTATCTGCTCCATGTCGGTCAGCTCGAGTTCAAAATCTCCCTGAATGTTAAGCAAAAGGTCTTTACGGCCGTCGATGTTGGCAGTTAAATTAAATAAGGAATCAAGATATGCCCCCTCTATTTTTGTTGAATAAATATCTTTGGCCCTGGGATTGAATTCTCCTTTAATCTGCAGTCCATTATCGGAAGATAAATCGAAATTAGCGCTCATTCGGTTAAGGTCTGTTACGCGGGCTTTCAGCTTAAGGCCGGTGTCTTTATAATGGAATGCGAATTCAGCAGAGGGAAGGGTATCTTTAGAAAATAGTATCTTTCCATTGATATTTTTCAGATCCTTGACCAGAGGCAGGCCTTCGGCCTTAAAATTATTGATCCCTAAATTTCCTTCATAAGCCAGGCTTTTTTCCTCGCCTATTTTATAGGCGAGGCCGGTGGTTATTGTCAAATCCCCGGCGGCTTGTGTTGTCCCTTGCCGGATGGTGAGCTGTTTGACCAGGGATTTCCCGTCGAGCTGAACATTTTTGTCCTTATCCAGGTAAAAGGCAATCTCTAAATTGCCTTTGCCTTCGATGATCTTGACCGGTATGGCTTCCCGGTAATAAGCGGCATAATCGGTCAGGGTAATATCGGTTGCATGCACCTTAAAGTCTAAGGTTTCCGAAAGCAGGTTATAAGTCCCGCTGGAGTGGACATTGATTATCGGCGTCTGCGGCAGCGCTGAGTCGAACTTAAAATTTATGTTGGCCGGAAGGCTTAAGGATACCTCGCCGTTTATTGCTTCCATCCGGGCAGTAAACTCCGGTTTTTTGGTCAGGTCCTTAAGCGAAATTTTTCCATCACAAACAGTTGCCCGGGAAATCAAAGTTGTAAACTTAGGCCGGAAGGACTTGGATTTGGCGGCCAGGATGGTTGAAAAATTCCAATTCGCCGGCCCGGTCCTGATGATCGTTAGCTCGGGCGATTGGATACGGAGGTTGCTGAGTATGAATTTTCGGGCAAAGAGAGGAGCCAGAGGCAGTTTAAAATATATTTCTTTAGCGGTCAAAAACTTCTTGTTTGTTTTACCGCTGTCTTCGAAGATAGTCAGTTCTTTTAAGGCTATTCCCTTGAAAACATTATAACTGACGTTTGCTAGCCTGACCTGGCGGCCTGTCTTTTCGCTCAAAAAATCAACTATCCAGGCCTTCACATTTTGAGGCAAAAAGATATTATTCAAATACCAGCTGGCTGCAGAAATTATCAGGATAACTATCAGGATTGTCCGCAGAATAATCTTTCTTACCTTTTTCATGGTGTCTATTATATATAACTTAAAGGCTGCTTTCAAGTAAAAGCTTGCCAAAACGCCCAAAATTTACTATAATAATGACAATGACAACCATAAAGGCAAAAAAGCGTCTGCAGGCTCTGGTCAGAAAAAAACTGGACCAGCGGTTATTGATTGTTGTTTCCAACCGGGAGCCTTATGTCCATAACCTGCAGGGCGGCAAGGTCAAGGTTCTCCAGCCGGCCGGCGGAGCGGTTAATGCGCTTGAGCCGGTGGTCAGGTCCTGTAACGGCCTGTGGATTGCCCACGGCAGCGGCACGGCTGACCGCAGGACGGTTAACAATACAGATAAGATCAAACTTCCTCCCGGCCAGGCCAAATATAGCTTAAGAAGGGTTTGGCTCTCCCGCAAAGAAGAAGAAGGTTATTACTACGGTTATTCCAACCGCTCGATCTGGCCGCTCTGTCATATGGTCTATATCCGGCCGACATTTGTTGAATCCGACTGGTCTTACTACCAAAAGGTAAACCAGAAATTTGCCGATGCCGTCTTAGAGGAAATGGGTAAAAAAGAAGCGATTGTCTGGATCCAGGATTACCACCTGGCCTTACTGCCGGCGATGATTAAAAAAGCCCGCCCGGATACCATGGTGGCCCACTTCTGGCACATCCCATGGGTAAATGCCGAGGCATTCAGGATCTGCCCGGCGAAAAAAGAGATTTTGGAAGGACTCTTGGCCAATGACGTCCTGGCCTTTCACATCCGGCACCACTGCATTAACTTTCTGGATGCCGTGGAATTGGAGTTGGAGGCCCGGATTGACATAGAAAGAACCTCGGTGATTTACCGGGGCCACGAAACATTGATCAGGGCCTTTCCGATCAGTATCGATTTTTCCGAGATCTCCAGCCGGGCAGAGTCAAAAGAAATCAAATTAAAGGTTAGCCATTTTGAAAAAGAATTTTCCTTGATCAAAACCAAATATAAAACCGTTGCTTTTAGTTTAGACCGGATCGATTATACCAAAGGCATACCTGAGCGGTTAAGGGCAATCGACAGGTTTTTTGAAAAGTACCCCCAGTACAAGGAAAAAATTGTTTTTATCCAGATCGGTGCTTTAAGCAGAATACATCTTAAAGCATATAAGGAATTGAACGATGAAATAGATAATATTATCGAACAGATCAACTGGAAGCATTCTACTGATACCTGGAGCCCGGTGTTTTTCCGGCGCAGGACCTTTGATTTCAAGGAAAAGCTGGCCCTTTACCGGTTGTCCAATCTCTGCATTGTCAGCCCCCTGCATGACGGAATGAATTTAGTGGCCAAAGAATATATTGCCGCTAAGAATGATTTAAACGGCACGCTTATCTTAAGCCAGTTTACCGGCGCGGCCCGGGAACTGCGGGACGCGGTTTCGATTAATCCTTATGACCCTGATGATTTTGCCGATAAGATAAAAAAAGCGATCGAAATGCCGGAAGCCGGCCGAATACGCCGGATGAAAAAATTGAGGGAAATAGTCCGGAGAAATAATGTTTATAAGTGGGCGGGCAGGGTTGTTTCCGAGTTGGAGAAGATTCGTTAATGAAATATTTATTTGCTGATTGGCGGGAGTTATCCAAAAAATTCGCCTCAACAAAAAAAGTCATTTTGCTTACTGATTACGACGGCACCCTGACCCCGATTGTCAAACACCCCGGGGAAGCCGCCTTAAGCAGGAACACAAAAAACCTGCTCCGCTCTATCTCTAAAAAAAGACGCGTTAAACTCGGGGTTTTAAGCGGCCGCTCGATTTCCGATATAAAAAAACTGGTTGGCCTGAAAAACATAATCTACTCGGGAAATCACGGTTTTGAGATAGAAACGAAAAGGAAACTGTTTCTTCATCCCCATGCTAAAAAGGCCCGGCCGGCGTTAAAACAGATTTATCACAGTTTATCCCGGAGGTTTTCCGGAGACCGGCAGGTTATTATCGAGGATAAACGGGCAACCGTTGCCCTGCATTACCGCCTGGCCAAAGGGCCTAAGAAAGTCAGGCAATTAAAAAAGATATTTCGGGATATTACCCGGCCATACGTTAAAGATAAAAAGGTGCGGCTTAAGTACGGTAAGAAGGTGCTTGAGGCCTGGCCGTTTTCCCGGGTAGATAAGGGCTGGGCGTTAAAATGGATTATGAATAAACTTGCTGTAAGAAAAACCCTGATGATCTATTTAGGGGATGACCGCACTGATGAAGATGCATTTAAGGCAATGGGCCGGAGAGGAATTTCTGTTTTTGTCGGCAGTGAAAAGAAAAGATCAAAGGCAGGATATTTCTTAAAAGATACCGGCGAGGTAAAAGAATTTTTAAAAAGATTAAATCTGTCATTCCCCGATTTAATCGGACAATGACAGTTTTTTTTAAATTTTACTTGACAAGAGTTATAGTATATGCTATATATGATATAATGATTTCTTCGCAAAAAGTTATAAAAAAACACAATATTTCATATCAAACCTTAAATTACTACACGAATCTCGGCCTGCTCACGGTCAGAAAGAGAAAGGGCAACGGCCGGCTGTATAATGAACAGGAGGTTGACAGAAACCTGAAGCGGATCAGCCAGCTCAAAGATCAGGGCTATCCGTTAAGATTGATCTGTAAAATGCTGTAAGATGCGTTGTGCGTAACGCACAACGCACAACGCACAACGGACCAGTTAAGGTGTTATCATGAGTTATTACAAGGTACTAGGATTAGAGCGGGAGCCGTTTTCCACAAGCCCTGACCCGGATTTTTTTTACCAAACCGAGGAACGCCGGACCGCCTTAGCCAACATATTGATCGAGATCAGGTTAAAGCGGGGCCTGAGCATCATCCTCGGCGATATCGGCACCGGCAAGACCACGCTCTCCCGAAAGTTGTTTCAGACCTTAGGGTCCAGGGAGGATATCGCCTTTTATATGATCCTCGATCCTTCTTACGATAGCGAATACCTGTTTTTGCTTTCTCTGGTCAAGACATTCGGCCTTGAAATCGGCAATCCCGATCCCACCACCCTGGATTTTAAAGAGGCCCTGGAGCATTTTCTATTTCAAAAAGGCGTAAGTGAAAGAAAAACAGTAGTCCTTATTATTGACGAGGCGCAAAAGCTTAATGCTACTTCCTTGGAGGTATTAAGGATGCTTTTAAACTACGAAACAAACCGGTTTAAACTCCTCCAGCTTGTGGTCTTAGGCCAGATGGAGCTTTTGCCCCAGCTTGGCCGGGCTCAAAACCTGATGGATCGCGTAACCTTAAAACATACACTTGGCCCGTTTAGCCAGCAGGAAACCAGGGAAATGATTGAATTTCGCCTGCACCAGGCCGGGTATAATGGCAGTGAAAAATTATTTCGGGACGAGACATTTAGCCTGATCCACAGTTATACCCAGGGCTATCCGCGCCGGATCGCAATGCTCTGCCATAAGGCCTTAAAATCCCTGGTAATGAACTCCCGGCCGGCGGTGGACAGTATTATCATCAGAGAGATTATTGATTTTGACCTTAGATTAGGATGGCAAAAAAGAGACCTACTCCTGAAGAACAATTATTAGACCTGATTGAAAAAGGGGAAAGGGCCGGTTCAACAGCCGGGCTTAAACGAAAGAAGACCGTTTTTCCCAAAAGACTTTTACTTTCGCTTAACAGCGGGGTCATCCGGGCGGCAAAAAAATTAACCGCAGGGTTAAAAAAGTCGGACATTAAAACGGCAAACAGGATTTTTTTGATCATTGCTTTGGGCCTGATCGCCTATTCGATAACTGATTTTATGTTCCGGCGGCCGGACCTGGCCGCGGTTTACGATAAAGCCCGGCAGGCGGTAAAAAAGGCAGACAAGACAGAGATAAAAATGTTGGTTGAGCAGCTGCCCTTTTTACATTATTTTGAGATGGTGCGCCGCAGGAATATCTTCAGCCCGGTGGTGGTAAAAAAACCGGCGCCCAAACCCGAGGTCAAAAAGGTAACCTTAGTTGAGTTGGCCAAAGACCTTAATCTGGTAGGGATATCCTGGGGTAAGGAGCCGGTAGCGATGATCGAGGACAAGGCAGTGGAAAAAACCTATTTTCTTAAAAAAGGAAGTTCGATTAATCAATTCAAGATAGACGATATCTTAAAAGACAAGATTATCCTGAGTTTTGAAGACGAAACTCTTGAGTTGATGTAACTTCTTATCGGTCATTGCGAGGATGGCGAAGCCAGCCGAAGCAATCCCGGAAACAGAGATTGCTACGCTCGCTCGCAATGACGGAAAAGCGATACAAAACATGAATAAAAAAATAATTCTCCCAGTCTTGATGTTATCTGTTGTAATTGCGGTCACCGGCCTAGCGTATAACAGCAATCAACAGGATATGGAGCAGGGCTTAGCCAAGGATGTGTCCCTGGACCTGCGGGGAATGGACATAATCGATACCCTTAAATTCCTGGCAATGAAGGGCGATTTAAATATCGCTACCAGCAAGAACGTCAAAGGCCGGATAACCCTGTTTTTGAACAATGTAACTATCAGCGATGTCTTAGACCTTATCCTGCTTACCAACAACCTGGCCTGCGAAAAAAAGAACGACATAATCACAATAATGACCGAGGCCGAGTACGAGATGCTCTACGGAGAGAAATATTCCGATAAACGGCAGGTCAACAGTTTCAAGCTTAAATACTCTACCGCCACAAAAATGGGCGAGACCCTGGCTAATATCAAAAGCAGTATCGGCAGGATTATTATGGATGATGCAACCGGCACCGTCATCTTGGTAGACACCCCGGAGAAAATAAAAGAAATGGAGGAAATCGCCTTTGATCTTGATAAAGGCATTATTGAAAAACAATCCCCTACCGATACCAGGGTATTTGAACTTCAGTATGCCACTGTTGAAGACCTCTCCACCGGGATTTCCGAAGCCCTGACCCCGGATGTTGGCTCGATCAGGACCGATGAACGGACCAATAAAATAATCGTCCAGGACCTGCCCTATAAGCTAAAAGAGATTGAACAAATAATCGCGGCATTCGACACCCGGACCAAAGAAGTGTTTATCGAAGCAAGGATTGTGGAAATAACCTTAAACGATGACTTTGCGATGGGCGTAAATTGGGACAGCCTGTTTAGCACGATAACGGATATCGGAATA
The DNA here is from genome assembly GCA_034717435.1 of Candidatus Omnitrophota bacterium. Taxonomy (NCBI): domain Bacteria; kingdom Pseudomonadati; phylum Candidatus Omnitrophota; species Candidatus Omnitrophota bacterium. Next base: position 1,033 of record JAYELI010000041.1, on the reverse strand, counting down.
GTGGGTAGTTTTCCGATCGCCTTTCCTGCCGGCGCGGTCGGCAGCCTCGGCAGGGTTTCTATCGGAAAATGGAAAGAAGGGTTCTTTACCGATGAGGGCGCGGCAAGTGAAGAATGGCATTCCGGCCGCCTGGACCCCCGGAAGGCCAATGCCGCCCTGACATTCCTGAGAACCTTAGGTGAGGTAAAAATTGTCTCTTCTCCGCATATCGCTGTCTGTAATAATGAAGAGGCCCAGATTATGGTCGGCACCCGCCAGCCCTATGCCACCAGCACCATTTCCCAGTCAGAGACCTCGGCTACCACTTCCTGGAGCGCGGAGTTCGTTGATGTCGGAATAACCCTTACCGTTACCCCCACGATCAATAAAGACGGGTTTGTCAGGATGCATATCAAGCCTGAAGTAAGCACGCTCAGGGACTGGTTTGAGATAACCGATGAAGCCGGCACTGCCCAGATCCGCCTGCCCGAGGTCGATACGTCCAATGCCGAGACAGATGTTTTGGTTGAGGACGGAAAGACAATAATTATTGCCGGCCTGATCAGCGAGAGGGACTATGAAAACGAAGACAAGTTTCCGGTTCTGGGCGATATACCTGTGCTGGGAAATCTATTCAAATCAAAATCCAAAGGAAGCAGGACGAGGGAATTGGTCATTTTTCTGACGCCCCATATTATTCATCATGAGAAAAAACTCCCGGCAAAAAAACTCCTTTCTTCCAAAGACGACTTTCACCATTTCAGGCTCGGCCTTTCCTATGAACAGAACAAGGATTATCTTCCGGCAATAGAGGAATATGAAGAAGTGCTGAAGATTAACCCTGTAAGCGCGGTTACCCATCTGCGCCTGGCCAATATTTACCATGATTACATCAAGGATTCCCAAAAAGCAGAGTACCATTTCAAACAGCACGCGATCTTAACCGCGTTAAAAGAAAAGAAATAGAAATGATTACACAGAAATGTCATTGCGAGCGACCGTTGCCCGCCGTCATTGCGAACGACCGTTGCCCGCCGTCATTGCGAGCGACCGT
>JAYELI010000040.1 GCA_034717435.1 Candidatus Omnitrophota bacterium | reverse complement strand
TTCCCGAAGGGCGACCGAAGGATCTCCCATAAAACCGTGTTTTCTGAGATTCTTCGGCCTTCGGCCTCAGAATGACCTTTTTAGCGTTATTATTTTTAATTTCGGTTAAGGTGTGCACTTTTAAAACATAAATCGTCTAAAAACTGTGCACTTTTAATTTTTAAATAATATCTCCCAAAAATATCTTGACAAATATCGAAACTCTTATATACTATATTAAGTTTAAATAGTAAAATTTTACTATATTTTAGAGTTGGGTGATCAGAATAAAGAGAGGTTCTTAAATGCTTTGGGAACAAGAAGTTGAAGAAAAATTTAAATTATTGGTTTCTAAATTGCCTTTTTTCCACCGGCATATTGCTGAAAAAGTAGTGATCAAAAGGGCCGAAGAACTGGCTGTCGGAAGAAAAAGCGATAAGGTTCAAAAGCAGGATTTGGCTGAGGCCTTTCTGTCGGAAGTCCCGGAAGTATTTCGCAGTTACTTAAACGGGCTTTTAAAAGGGGCAGGACTGGATTAATTAAACGCAGATTCTCGCAAATCTAACGCAGATTTACGCAGATAAATCCTAAAATCATCTGCGACCATCTGCGTTTAATCTGCGAATATCTGCGTTAAAGAATTATTTAACAGAGATAGAGATGAAAATTGCGGTTATCGGGGCAGGGGCGATTGGAAGTTTGGCGGCGGGTTACCTTGCTGATAAAAATGAACAGGTGGTTTTAATAGCCCGGCCAGGGCAGATTTCGGTCATTTCCCAAGATGGTTTAAGAATAGAAGGTGTCCGGGGCAGTTTATCGGTCAGGCTGCCGGTTAAAGAAAAACTCGATGAAAACATTGATTTGGCTATCTTAGCTGCCAAGACCCAGGATTTAGAAAAGACTGTTATGGAAAATTACGCATATTTGAAAAATGCAAACATCTTGTCTGTTCAGAACGGGATCAGGGCTGAAGAGGTCATTGCTAACAAACTCGGCAGGGATAACTTGTTCGCCAGCATAGTGATGTTCGGGGCAACTTATCTGGGACCGGGTAAAATTGTGCATAATTTTGAAGGCGATTGGATTTTAGGCCGGTTAACCCCAACCGCAAATGGGGCGTTAGAAAAGATTAAAAAGGTTACCTCTAAAGTATTTTCTTCTCCTTTAAGCGACGACATAATAGCAATGAAGTGGGTGAAATTATTTTTGAATGCCAATAACTGTCTGCCTGCGATTTTAGGAAAAAGCATGCAGGAAACATTCAAAAATATTTCTGTTTGTAAAATCAGCTTAGGTATTTGGCGGGAAGGCTGGAGCTTGGTAAATCAGGCCCGGATTAAATTGACTGCTTTGCCCAATTTTCCATTAGAACGGATTACCGGACTCATTTCTTTGCCGCCAGAGGAAGCGGCCGGGATTTTTTCCAATATAATGATTAATCTAAGCAAAAAACCGCTTTACGGTTCGATACTGCAAAGTATTAAAAGAAACCGGCTTTCAGAAATAGATTATATTAATGGAGAATTTGTTAATCTTGCTGAATCAATGGGCCAAAAAGCCCTGCTTAATGAAAGACTTGTCCAACTGGTCCATAATGTAGAAAAAAGTGGGGAGTTTCTTAGCGAGGAAGAATTGATAAACGAAACAAAAAGCTTATTGTAGACGCGAATGTTTTGTTTATAATCTTAGTTGATTATGATAAAGACGCCGTTTCCCAAGTTAAAACTCACTGTTACCAAGGTAGAAGGTGTTTGCTATCACGGATACAAAATTGGTGATGAAATTATCTTAGATGATTTTACCCATCCGCCCAAGCATTTTTGCTTAGGGCTGGCTCATGCGCTTTTTCCTACTATATATTCTTTAAGTTTTGGCGCGCGTTTCCCATTTATGGAAAATCAGCGCTCTATTCTTACCACCTGTCCTGACGGAGGAAAATTGGAATTTAAGGCAGAGGTGTTGGATAAAGAAAGAAAGGTTGAAAAGATCCCTAAAGACCCCGATTATAAAGGACCTCAGCCAAAAAAGATGCTTGTTGAAGTGGTTAAGGCCAAAGGCAAATGCGCCTATGGTTATAAATTGGGAGATAAATTTGAATTTGAGGGACTAAAATGTAAGCCTGACTTTTGCGGGGCAGCTTATCACTTAATGTTTCCTGCGCTTTTCGCCCTTAATTTCGGGGCAAAATTTTTCTTTATGGATAACCCGAATTCGATTGATACAGTGACTTGTCCCGACGGAGGGAATATCGTCTTCAAGATAACGAGGAAAGGATAGGTAATGTGGGCTTTGGGCTATGAGCTATGAGCTATGAGCTATGAGCTTTAGCGCACAACCCAAAGCCACAGCCCACAGCTCATAGCTCACAGCTCACAGCCCACAGCTCACAGCTCACAGCTCAACAAGGTGGTTTTAAGATGGAAAAGAAGAGAGTTGTCATAACCGGTTTAGGAGTTATTGCGCCCAGCGGGATTGGCTTAGAAACATTCTGGCGAAATATCTCTGAAGGGATTCCGGCGGTAAAGGAAGTAACTAATTTTGATGTTTCCCAGTTTACATCTCGGATTGCTGCTCAGGTTGAAGATTTTGACCCTGCTGCATTTGGTCTGAGCCAAAAGACGGCTGACAGGATGGACCGCTATGTGCAGTTCGCTTTGGCCGGCGCCAAGATGGCTATTGAGGATTCTCAACTGGATTTTAGCCGTCCGAAAGACCGTATGGGCGTAATTCTGGCCAATGCTATCTGCGGTACCAAGTATATGGAAGAGGAATTTTTGCGTGTAACCAACAACGGAAAAGATCCTATTAACCCCCGGCTGGTGCGGCCGGATCTTTATGATGCTTCGATGTTTAATACCCCCTCCAGCGAGATTTCCGGCTTTTATAAATTGAACGGCATTTGCACTACTGTTTCTACCGGCTGTACTGCCGGCACAGATTCCGTAGGCCTTTCTTACGAGATGATTCAAGACGGTGAGCAGGATGTAATTATTACCGGTGCCTCAGAGGCCCCGCTTACGCCGATTACTTTCGGCGCCTTTGATGTAGTTAACGTGCTTTCCGGCTGCAATGATGAACCTCAAAAGGCCTCGCGTCCGTTTGACGCTAATCGCAATGGTTTTGTGCTTAGCGAGGGCTGCGGCATTTTAATATTGGAAGAGTTAGAACACGCATTAAGGCGCAATGCCAAGATTTACGCAGAAATTATCGGTTACGGGACCTGCAACAATGCCTTTCACATGACTGATCTGCCGGCTGAGGGAGAAGCAATGGCGGATTGTATAAAACTGGCATTAGAAGATGCCGCGATTTTGCCGGAAAGAATAGAGTATATCAATGCCCACGGTTCATCTACGCGGCAAAACGATGTCTTTGAAACCGGTGCTTACAAACGGGTTTTTGGGGATTATGCCTATAAAGTTCCCGCCAGTTCCTTAAAATCAATGTTTGGTCATCCCTTGGCGGCGACTAATGCGGTAGAACTGGTTGCCTGTGGTTTGATTTTTAAAAATAATTTTTTGCCGCCTACAATTAATCAGGAGGTTCCTGATCCTGAATGTGATTTGGATTATATTCCCAATAAGGGAAGGGAAAAAAAGGTGGAATATATTTTAAAAACAAGCTCCGGGTTTTCCGGAATACATTCATCTATGGTGCTGAAACGCTGGGAGGAAAGGTAATGGGGGATATCGTGATTACCGGAATGGGCATAGTTTCTCCGGCCGGGATCGGCAAGGCAAATTTCTGGCGTCATATCCGGGAAGGGAGATCTTTCGTCAGCCCGATTACGCGGTTTGATTCTTCCCTTTATCCTTCGCGAGTTGCCGGACAGATTAAGGAGATCGAGCCTTACAGTAATAGCTTTTCTCCCCGGATGCTGAAGAAGATCGATCTTTTTTCCCATTTAGCTTTGATAGCTTCCGAGCTGGCTTTAAAGGACGCGGATATTAATTTAGAAAACTTTGACCTCAAGCGTACCGGTATCTTTATGGGTAACGCTATCGGCGGCTGGCTTTTTGCGGAAACAGAACTGAGAGATCTTTATCTGGAAGGCTGGAAAGGTGTCAGCCCGTTTATGGCTTCGGCCTGGTTTCCCGCTGCCCCCCAGGGACAGATCTCTATACACTATGGGATTAAAGGATATTCCAAGACATTGATTGCTGACCGCGCCGGTTCTTTAATGGCCATTAATTATGCTGCTAAAACCTTAAAAAGAAAAAAACTGGATTTGGTCCTGGTTGGAGGAATGGAAGCCCCGGTTACGCCATACGCGCTTTTATGCTGTAGTACTTACGGTTTTCTCTCTAAAAAGAACGGAGGGCCGGGCGCATATTCACCTTTTGACAAAGAGCGTGATGGATTTGTTATTGCTGAAGGCTCGGGTATTTTAACTTTAGAAAGATCGGATGATGCTGAAAAAAGACAGGCCCCGCGTTATGCTAAGGTTTGCGGATTTTATACTAATTGTGATGCTTACGACCGTATTAAGCCGGACCCGGAAGGATTATATCTGGCCAAGGCTTTAGAGGAGACGCTTAAGCAGGCAGGGTTTGATAAAAGCAGCGTTGATTATATCTGTGCTGACGGAGCAGCGACTATCTGGGGAGATATCAGCGAGACCAAAGCGATAAAAAAGGTTTTTGGTAAAAGGGCAAAGCATATTCCGGTAAGCGCGCCGAAATCAATGTTTGGCAATATGCTTGGCGCTCAGGGAAGCGTGGATGTCATTACTACGGTTTTGAGTATGATGTATCACACAGTTCCTCCGACGATAAATTACCGCAATCCCGACCCAGCCTGTGATCTGGATTATGTGCCTAATAAATCTGAACATAAAGAAGTCAAGCGCGCCCTGGTTATATCCCGCGGCCGGGGAGGGATTAACGCGGTGATGGCTTTAGAAAAAGTAGAGAGTAGAGAGTAGAAAGTAGAGAGAAAAAGGAGGGTTAATATGGCAGTTGAAGAGGATGTGAAAGAGGTTATTATTCAGACTTTAAGCGTAAAGCCGGAAGAAGTAAAATTGGATAAAAATTTATATGATTCTTTAGGCGTAGATTCAACAGAGATGGTGGATTTAAGAATTGCCCTAGAGAAAAAATTCGGCATAAAAATTGAGGGTAAAGAAATTGGCAAAACCAGTTCACCGGATGACATAATTAAAGTAATCGGAAGCAAAAGGAAGGCGTTTTAAATGAGATTAATTGATTTAAGTCTGCCTATTGACGACAAAAACCCCGAGGCCCATCCTATCCGGATAGAAAGGCTTGGGCATAGAAAGGGCATTGAGCATTTGAACTGGCTGATGATGCGCAAAAGCATCAAAGGACTTATTTCATATTTGCTGGGAAAAAGAATAATCAGGCCCGATGATTTACCCGACAAAGAATTTCTTTCTTTAGAAATGGTTTACTGCAGTGTGCATACCGGCACGCATGTGGATGCGCCATATCACTTTGGCACAAGATGCGAAGGTAAAGATTCTAAAAAGATTGATGATTTGCCCCTGGAATGGTTTTATGGGAACGGGGTTGTGCTGGGTTTAACTCATAAAAAGCCGGAGGAAGCAATTAGCGTTGAAGATATAAAATCCGCGTTAAATAAAGTTAATTACAAATTAAAACCCAAAGATATTGTTTTTTTACATACCGGCGCTGATAAATATTTTGGCAGTAAGGATTATATGATTAAATTTCCCGGGGTGAGCGCAGGGGCAATAGAGTATATTTTGGCTCAGGGCGTGAAGGTGATCGGGATCGATGCGTTGGGTTTTGACCGGCCTTACCCGGCAATGCTCAAGGACTTTTTGTCAAAAAAAGAAAAGGAAGTTCTCTGGCCGGCTCATTTTTACGGCCGGAAAAAAGAATATGCGCATATTGAACGTTTGGCAAACTTAGATAAGCTGCCTCAGGCCTTTGGATTCAAGATTGCCTGTTTTCCGGTGAAGATAAGGGATGCGGGGGCGAGTTTTAGCCGGGTAGTAGCTATATTGGAAGAATAAGAAAGGGGGAAGAGCTATGGGGCATACAAATAATTCCATTTTAATCAACGCGCCTTATGATAAAGTATTTGACATTTCTAATGATATCGAACGCTGGACAGAATTGTTTGGCGAAGAATACAAAGAGGCAAAGATTTTAAAGCGCGAAGGGAATAAGCTTACCTTTTGCTTAACCGATAATGAAAATCGCTCTTGGCAGTCATTTCGACTGCTTTTTAAGGAGCATTATTTTGCTTACGCCCAGAAACTGCCGCCGGAATTCCCGTTTAAATATATGAAAATTATTTGGCTTTATACCCTTAAATCCGAGGGTGTTTTAATGACCTGGATACAGGATTTCGAGATGGACGAAAAGGCCAAGTTTAACGACAGCCAGGTTGAGGAAATGATCAATAAACATTCCCGGGAGAATTTAAATATATTCAAGCGGATTATTGAAAACGAGGCAAAAAAATAAAAAAGTCAGTTTTTTTTCTTATAGCTTCAGCCGGATTTGTTCTTTCTTTTAATGTGATAGCCTGTTCGGCATTAATTCCCTCGATTGCCGCCGCGTTTGGGGTAAATGAGTTTTTTGTTGGAAAGATCGTCTGGCTCTATATGCTGCCTTATGGCCTGATGGCTTTGTTTTATGCGCCGTTATCCAGAAGCTTAGATTGCAAAAAGATACTTTCTTTTTCTCTGGCTGTTCTTTGCCTGGCTAATCTTTTTTCGGGGCTGGCTTCAAATTTGTATCTTCTTTTTGCTGCCAGGGTGTTAGCCGGTATGTCCGGGGCGGCAATTGTGCCTTTGAGCCTGATCTTAATTGCTAAAACCTCTCTTCCGCAGGAAAGAGGCAAGAGAGTAGGATGGTTTTTTAGCATCACTTTTGTTGCTACGCTTTTGGGACTATTTTTGAGCGGATTGCTCTTCTGGCGCTGGATTTTTTTAATACCGGCAATCGGCGCGGCATTGGTTTGCGCAAGCGTTTGTTTTTATTTCCCCAATTTTCTTCCCGTAGAAGAGAAGGTGAAATTCAATTATTTTCAGGTTCTTTCCGAGAAAAAGGTTTTTCGGTTATTCGTTTATATATTTTTAATGAGTTTTCTCTATCACGGAGTAAGGCAGTGGCTGGGGGTTTATTTTTCTAAGGTTTACGGCTTTGAACAATTTTGGGTCAGCATGCTTTTAACCACAGTAACCTTAGGCGGGATATTCGGCGAGTCGTTAGGAGGAATTCTGTCTGACCGGGCCGGCATTGGCAGGATAAGGGTTGTTAATGCAGGAATGGCCTTGATGCTTTTTGTTCTTCTTATTCTTTTATTTAAAAATGCCCTGTTCGCCCTTTTTACGGTTATGTTTATCTGGGGGTTGGGCTGGACATTCAATCATTCGGGAATTTCTACTATTTTGACTGATCTGCCCCACAGGCATCTTTATGAATCAGCCGGTTTGAATAGTTCGGTAAGATTCTTATCCGGAGGTCTGGGTATGGTCGTTGGCGGGATTTTAGTCCGCAGGAGTTTTAATTTGGAATTTGCAATTTTTGCTTTTTGTTTGTTTTTGCTGATTATTTTCAGAAAAAAACTGGTTATCAAGGAGGCTTAAGTATGAAGGACCTAAAGGGTAAAAATGCTGTCATTACCGGCGCAAGCAAGGGTATTGGAAAATCTATTGCCCGAAGGCTTGCTCAAAGCGGCGTTAACCTGGTTTTAGCGGCGCGCACACAGTCTACGCTGGATGAAACAACAAAGGAAATAGAAAAAGAAAATAATACCAAGGTCTTCGGTGTTCCTTGTGATGTTTCCCGTTTGGCTGACCTGGAAAATCTGGTTAAAGTTTCTTTAGAAAAATTAGGAAAGATTGATATTTTAATTAATAACGCCGGCGTTTCCAGTCAGCATTCTTTTGATCAACAGCCCTTAGACGATTTAGAGCGCCTGGCCCATACCAATTATTTGGGGTATGTAAGACTTACCCGCCTGGTAATTCCCCACATGATCGAAAATAAATCCGGTTCAATTATTAATATGGTTTCCGGCTCAGTTTTAGTTGAGCCTGTGCCGCGCAATTTTCTGGTATATAGTTCGTTGAAAGTCGGATTGCGCGCTTTTTCTAAGGGTTTATTCTGGGAGATGCGCGATAAGGGCATTAAGGTTACCGCGATTATGCCCGGGGTTACTGATACTGATTTAACCGGAAAACTGGCGGAAATAACCGAGAAGCAAAAAGGGCGCTTAATTTCTACAGAGTCGATAGAGGAAGCGGTAATGTTTGCCTTAAGGGTTCCTCAAAACGTCTGTCCGCTGGAACTGGCGGTTATAAATCAACAAACCCCCTGGGCAAAACCGGTTATTCCTTTTACGCAGAAACACCCCCGGTGAACACAGAGGACAGAAAACAGAAAAAGGGAGGTAATAAATGAAAGTCTTATTTGTCACGCCCCAGTTAGGTTCATGGGCAACGCACGGCCATCATGTGGCAGCTAATCAAATGCACGCTCACTGGGCAGCATATGCCCGCGAAAAGGGAGCTGTCAAGCCTGAAGTCTTGGATTGCAAAGCGTTAGGGATCCCGATGGATAAAATGGTGGAAATCATTAAGGGGAAAAATCCCGACGTTGTTGTTTTGGGAGATATGCTTCATTCCTACGGCGGGTTTGCCGTACAGTGGTATTTTAATGAAGCGGCTAAAAAAATAAAGAAAGCGCTTCCCGGCATAAAAATTGTTGTTGGGGGACTGTGGTATTCTTATTTAAGCAAAGAAAGCCTTCGGCAGAATCCGGCTATTGACTTTGTAGTAATGGGTGAAGGGGAAATAACCTTTACTGATTTGATGGATACTTTAAGTAAAGGCAAGACCAATTTCAAGGATGTTGCCGGCCTTGCCTCCAGGGAAAACGGAAATGTAATCTTTGGCCCGGTGCGTGAACTTATCCCTGATCTGGATATCTTGCCGCTTCCGGCCTATGACTTATTTCCGATGGAAAAATATGTCGGCCATACTTATTGGAAGCCGTTTATGGAAATTGTGACCTCGCGCGGTTGCACGCATGGCTGTACATTTTGCTATGAATGGAGCGAGCATGATCCCCGGGCCCTGCATCACTTTAAAAGGTGGCGGGCCAAGTCAGCTAAGCGCGTTGTAGATGAGGTAGAATTACTTGAAAAAAAGTTCGGTGTCCAAGTTATAGTTATCCAGGAAGATAATTTTAATCTTAACGGAAAGAGAGCCAGGGAATTCTGTGAAGAAAAGATAAAGCGAAATCTAAATATGAAGTGGGTAAGTTTAGGTTGTGCCAGCGACTGGGTAAAGGCTGAGAACGACATTCCTTTAATGAAAAAGGCAGGGATGTTTATGGGTGTGTTCGGAATAGAAGTAGCCAGTGACCAGGAGTTAAGGAAATTGGCCAAGGGTATAACCGTTGAGCAAATCTATAAGACTATCGAAGTCCTGCGCCGCAACGATATTGCTATTGTCGGCGACATAATGATCGGCTTCGACTACGATACAGAACAGATTATTAAAGACAGATTTGCCTTTGCCGATAAGGTTGACCCGGATATATTATGGATCGGGTATCTTACTCCCCCGCCGGGATCGCCGATATGGACGGATGCAGTAAAGCGGGGGTGGGTAAACCCTGAAAATGTTGACATTTTAAAATGGGATTTCTTGCATCCGGTAATACCTACCGAACATCTTTCCATAGAGGATCTGGGAAGATTGGGTGCCTGGTCTATGCGGGAGTTCTTCAGCAAACCGGGCAGGATTCACCGGATACTGGAGAGCAATTTCGACCCTCTGGCTAAGCTGTGCTTTCAGGACGTGATGAACAGTGTGCCGCAGTGGGAAGCCGGCGCTGT